>NZ_CP033877.1:300000-377500 GCF_006970445.1 Stenotrophomonas maltophilia
GGCCTGAAGCAGGGCGCCGACGATTACCTGGTCAAGCCGTTCCACGTCGAAGAGCTGCTGGCCCGCGTCAACGCGCTGCTGCGCCGCGCCGCCGGCTGGAGCAAGCCGACCCTGGAATGCGGCCCGGTCGCCCTGGACCTGGCTGCCCAGACCGTCAGCGTGGCCGGCAGCAATGTCGACCTGACCAGCTACGAGTACAAGGTGCTGGAGTACCTGATGATGCATGCCGGTGAACTGGTCTCCAAGGCCGACCTCACCGAGCACATCTACCAGCAGGACTTCGACCGCGACTCGAACGTGCTGGAAGTGTTCATCGGCCGCCTGCGCAAGAAGCTGGACCCGGATGGCGAACTGAAGCCGATCGAGACCGTGCGCGGTCGCGGCTACCGTTTCGCGATCCCGCGCAACGAGGGCTGAGCCGGCTCACCCTGGCGATAACACGATGTCCGGCCGTCTGTGGTTCTTCCGACGCTGGCGGCCGCGCTCACTGCAGGCGCGCCAGATGCTCGCCGCGTCCGTGGGCTTGGTTGCGTTCCTGGCCCTGGCCGGTTACGCGCTCGACGCCGCCTTCGCCGATACGGCGAAGGCGAACCTGCGTGAGCGCCTGAAGAACTACGCCACGTCCTACGCGGCCGGCATCGACTTCACCCGCGACCGCTCGCTGTACATCCGCGAGCAGCCGCCGGATTCGCGCTTCGACGTGCCGGGCAGTGGCCTGTACCTGCAGGTGGTGATGCCGCACGGCAAGGGCAATTCGATGTCCGCAGAAGGCCCCATGCTGCCCACCGTCGGTGGCGGCCTGCTGGCGCCGCGCCAGGAAGTGTTCGAAGGCCCGCTGCCGATGATCCAGATCGATGGCAGCCAGGGCTCGGTCTACCGCTATGGCCTGGGCCTGGTGTGGGGCGCCGACGCCGATCCCGCCACCGAATTCCCGTACACCATCTACGTGATGGAAGACTCGCGCGCGCTGGGTGCGCAGCTGCGCGTGTTCCGTGGCCGCGTCTGGTTCTACCTGGGCGGCATCGGCCTGATCCTGCTGCTGCTGCAGACCGTCATCCTGCAGTGGAGCCTGCGTCCGCTGCGCCGCGTGATCACCGAACTGACCAAGGTGCAGCGCGGCGAGACCGAGCGCATGAGCGAGCGCCACCCGCGCGAGCTGGAACCGCTGACCGACAGCATCAACGCCTTCATCGAAAGCGAGCGCGAGAACCTCGAGCGCCAGCGCAACACCCTGGCCGACCTGGCGCACAGCCTGAAGACGCCGATCGCGGTGCTGCGCACGCAGATGGACAGCGGCGCCGACGACAGCGCGCTGCGCGAAGAACTGGACGTGCAGCTGCAACGCATGAACAACCTGGTCTCGTACCAGCTGGCACGCGCGGCGTCGTCGGGCCACAAGCTGTTCTCCGCGCCGCTGCCGATCGAGTCCAATGCCGAGGAGATCGTGCGTGGCCTGGAAAAGGTCTACGCCTCCAAGGGCGTGCTGTGCGAATTCGATATCGACCCGGCGGCACGCTTCCACGGCGAACCGGGCGACCTGCAGGAACTGCTCGGCAACCTGCTGGAGAACGCCTTCAAATGGGCCAACCGCCGCGTGCTGCTGACCGCGCAGCCGCTGCCGGCCCCGAACGCGCGCCGCGCCGGCCTGCTGCTGGCGGTGGACGACGATGGCCCGGGCATTGCCCCGGACGATATCGGCAAGGTGCTGCAGCGTGGCGTGCGTGGCGACGAGCGCGTGCAGGGCCATGGCATCGGCCTGTCGATCGTGCAGGACCTGATCAAGGATTACCGCGGCGAACTGACCGTGGGCCGTTCCGCCGAACTGGGCGGCGCCCGCTTCGAAGTGCGTTTGCCGCCGGGGCCGTAAGCCGCGCGTTCCCGTCCGCCGGGTATCGCCTGGCGCAACAACGCGTGATGTTCCGGTAGTGCCGGCCGCTGGCCGGCAACCTCATGATCTTCGGTAGCCTTGCGTGGTTGCCGGCCAGCGGCCGGCACTACCGTATTTCGATCTTGGGCGGCTCGCCGTAGAACCGCCGCAGCTGTGCGGCCACCTCCGGCAACGCCTGCTGCAGCAGATCCGGCGCCGAGAAGTGGTACTCGCTGGCCACCGCGAAGAACTCTTCCGGCGCCTCGGCCGCGTACGGATCGATCAGCGTCTCTTCGCCTGCGTCCACCTGCGCACAGAAGGCGTCGTAGGCGCGCTGGAACGTGGCGGCCCACTCGCGCTGCCATTCGCGCGGCAGCGGCGGTGTGCCGTCCATCGCGCCATCCAGCGCATCCAGCTTGTGCACCATCTCGTGCACCGCCACGCAGTAGCCCTCGTGCGGCGCGGCCAGGTCGGCCTGCACGTCGGCCCAGGACAGGATCAACGGACCGCTGTCCCACGATTCGCCGATCAGCTCGTCATCCCACTCGTGCAGCACGCCGGCCGCATCCATGTGGCTGCGGTGCACGCGGAAGGCATCGGGGTAGACGATCAGCTGCGACCAGCCTTCCAGACCCACCTCGCCGAACTCCAGCAGCGGCAGGCAGCACAGTGCCGCCAGCAGCACGCCGTCGCCGGCCTGCAGCTGCAGCTCGCCGATCGGGGTAATGGTCTTCTCATGCAGGAAGCGCGTGGCCAGCACGCGCAGACGCGCGCGGCGCTTGTCGTCCAGGCCGTGCAGCCAGGCCGCGCGGCGGCAGGCCTCTTCCCAAAGTGCATCGTCGATCGGCCGCGGCGCAGGCCGCAGCCACTGCAGCAACGACTTGATCAGCGGAACATTCCCGGCAGGTAGCTGTGCCACTTCGGCGCGCGGATGCGCGGCAGCATGTCGTCGTCGCTGCCACCGCCGCCGGTGGTGGTGCTGGCCGCCGGGCGTACCGGTGCCGCCTTGGTGCTGGCGGCCGACGCGGTTGCGGTCGGCGCGCGCTGCGAGGCGGCATCACCGTTGGAGGACACGCAGGCGCCGCGGCTGTCGTCCAGCGCTGCCGTCGCAGACGCCGCGAAGGGCATCATCAGCAGGATCAGGCAATGGGCATAACGGCGCATTGACGACATCCACGTTAAGGGAGGGTGAGTTCCCGATTCTAGCCCGAACCCGGCGCCCCGTTGGAAGCCCCTGCGGAACCCAGCGTGGCGGGCGTCGCTGGCGGCTTTCCCGCATAATTCCTTCCTGACTTCGTGGAAGCTGCCGTGGACGATCGCCAATTACTGGCCAAACTCGCTGCCGGTCGCCTGTCCGGCGACGCCCTGGCCCGTGAGCTGGGCCAGACCCGGGCGGCTATTTGGAAGCGTATTCAAGGGCTTAGGGCCGCCGGTGTGGACATTGAGGGCCGCGCTGGCGAAGGCTATGGGCTCACCCGCCCGGTCGACCTGCTGGACCCGGCCGCGATCCGCGCCGGCCTGCCTGCCGACGCACAGGCCCTGCTGCACGACCTGCAGGTGGCCTGGACAGTGGACTCCACCAACGCCGAATTGCTGCGGTGCAGCGCGCCCCAGCGCGGGGTCAGCGTCCTGCTGGCCGAGCGCCAGACCGGTGGCCGCGGCCGTCGTGGCCGTACCTGGGCCTCGCCGCTGGCCGCGCATATCTACCTGTCGGTGATGCGCCTGTACTCCGGTGGCCTCGGCCGCCTGGCCGGGCTGAGCCTGGTGGCCGGCATCGCCGTGGCCGAAGCGCTGCACGATCTGGGCTATACCCAGGCGCAGCTGAAGTGGCCAAACGACCTGATCGTCGATGGCAAGCGCAAGCTGGTCGGCCTGCTCGCTGAAGGTGGTGGCGAATACGCCGGCCCGGCGCGCGCGGTGATCGGCATCGGCATCAACACGCACATGCCGCCGTCGTTCGCCGAGCAGATCACCCAGCCGTGGGTGGACCTGGACACGCTGGCCGGCAAGCCGGTGGACCGCAACGTGGTCGTTGCTGCCGTGCTGACGCGCCTGCTGCCGGCGCTGGAAGAATTCGATCGCGAAGGCCTCGCTCCGTTCCTGCCGCGCTACGCCGCCTTCGACATGCTGGCCGGCCGCGAAGTACGCGTGGAACTGGAAGGGCAGTGGCAGCACGGTACCGCGCTTGGCCTGGCCGATGACGGCGCACTGCGCGTGCGCATCGATGGCCAGGAACGCCTGCTGCACGCCGGCGAAGTCAGCGTGAGGGCGGCATGAGCGATTGGTTGTTCGACCTCGGCAACTCGCGCTTCAAGTTCGCGCCGTTGCAGGGCGACCGTGCCGGTGACGTGCAGGCCTGGGCGCATGGCGCCGAAGGCATGGCCGGGCAGCCGCCGCACAGCCTGCCCAGCGGCCGCACCGCGTTCGTGGCCAGCGTGGCCGCCCCCTCGTTGACCAGCGCCATGCTGGACCAGCTGCAGCGCCGCTTCGAAAACGTGCATGTCGTGCGCACCAGCGCCGAATGCGCCGGTGTGCGCATTGCCTATGCCAAGCCGGAAAAGTTCGGCGTCGATCGTTTCCTGGCCCTGCTGGCCGCGGCCAAGGCGCAGCGCCCGGTGCTGGTGGTCGGCGTGGGCACCGCACTGACGATTGATCTGCTCGACGCCGACGGCCGGCATCATGGTGGTCGCATCTCCGCTTCGCCCACCACCATGCGCGAAGCACTGCATGCCCGCGCGGTGCAGCTGCCGGCTACCGGCGGCGACTACAGCGAGTTCGCCAACGACACCGCCGATGCGCTGGCCTCCGGCTGCGATGGCGCTGCGGTGGCGTTGATCGAACGCAGCGCACAGCAGGCGCACACGCTGCTGGGTGTAGCGCCGTCGCTGCTGGTGCACGGTGGCGGCGCACCGGCGCTGATGCCGCTGCTGCCCGGCGCCGACTACCACCCCTCGCTGGTGCTGGATGGCCTCGCCCGCTGGGCGGTGCACCAGCCCGCAGGCTAGTATCCGCGCATGCTGACCCGTGCCCTGATCGTCGTACTGGCCATTCTCAATCTTGGCGTCGCCTGCTGGTGGCTGCTGCGCGATGCACCGCAGCCGCCCGCGCCTGCGCCGCAACCGGCTGGCGTCGCCGAGCTGCGCTGGGTACCCGGTGGCGTGGATGCCAATGCCGCAGCCGAGGCATCCGCCGCCGCCCCGACTGCACCGCTGATGGAGCGCGAACCGGCCGCGAAGACCGCAGTGGCTGCGACGCCTGCACCCGCGCCGGCCTTGCCGGCCAAGCCGGACATTCCCAAGCCGCAGGTGGCTGACGCTACGCCGGTTGCTGCCGCTGCCAAGCCGGTAACACCGCCTGCACCCGTTCCAGCACCGGAAAAGCCCGTAACCCCGCCCGCGGCCGCCGAGCCGCCGCGCTGCGTCGCACTGGGCCCGTTCGCCGACCGCGCCGCCGCGAGCAGCGCGCAGGGCAAGGCCGGCACGCTGCTCAGCCAGGTGCGCCTGCGCGAACAGCCCGCTGCCAGCGGCAGTGCCCGTTACCGGGTGATGCTGCCGGCCGCCGCCAACCGCGACGATGCGCAGGCCACGGTAAAGCGCATCGTTGCCGCCGGCCTGAGCGACTACTACATCATCAGCCAGGGCGAGGACATCAACGCCGTGGCGCTGGGCCAGTACCGCAACCGCGAAGGCGCCGAGCGGCGCATGGCGGCGGTGCAGGCCGCCGGCTTCCAGCCGCGCCTGGTCGCCAGCGGCGATGCCGGCCAATGGTGGCTGGAAGGGCAGCTGGCGGCGGGCACGCAGTCGGCCCAGGCCCAGCAGCGCAGCGGGGCGGCACAGAGCCGGTCGCTGGAATGCACGCGGTTGCGCTAGAATCCCCGGACCGCGGCGCTGCCGCCGGTGCACCACCCATGCCGCTTTAGCTCAGTTGGTAGAGCAACTGTCTTGTAAACAGTAGGTCATCCGTTCGATTCGGATAAGCGGCACCACTCGGGAAGCGCCGAAACGCCTTGAAAACAGGGCTTTCAATGAAAAGGGCCAGCGCGGTGCGCTGGCCTTTTTTGCGTCTGCCGGGAAAATTTCCGGGAAAATCAGCGAACCTTCTGGGGGTGTCACTGCCCCTTCATTCTTCCGGGCGTGGATCCGGCTGCTGGCCTGCGGCAAAGAGACTGAGAAGTCGCAGGGCGCGCGCATCCCCAGCGGCAACCTCCACCGAGGTCAGTCCTAAATTGCCAATCTCCCGTGCAGCTTTGTAATCACCAAGTAGATAGGCGATTCGAAGAAAGGCGATGCCTTCGACCAGGTTTGGCTGACTCTTCTCAAGATACGAATCTGACATTGCATAGAATGCGTAAGTATTTCCAGACATCGTCTGATCTCGAAGAATTGCCTGCCCTTCGAAGAAATTTCTTTCCAGAGATATCTTCTTTCCGAGTACAACTGCTGCGGTCGGGTTTCCTGCTTTGTATTCGTGTTCCAGTTCGGATGGCGACATTGCGCCCAGGCGATCTATTTCCATCTGAGTCGGATATTTGTGCTTTGCCATCCATGCTGCTTCAGCCTCTGACTTTGCCTCCAGCGGCCCGGTTGTGAAGCAATCTTTCCTGCATATGTACGCCGAAAGGTCTTCCTTCGCCGGCGATAGGGCTGGGCGCGGTGAAGTGGGGGGCGTTCTGGTCTCCAGGCTTTCCTCTGTCGCCGATCTGGTTGCAACTGTGGAATCGGGGGAGGCTGTCTGCTCGGTATCCTTGGAGCATCCGCCGAGCAAGGTGGCCAGTAGCAATCCCGAGTAAAATATCCCTGATTTCATCAATTCGCTCCGCAACTGTTCGCTTGCAATGCAACCCACCACGAGGAGCGCGAGAGCCTGTATTGCGCCCTGTCCGGCGAGCGAAGCCCCGATTTCGCGACCATCCCGAAGGTGACCCGTGCACTGGGCGTGCGATTGCACGTCAGCGCTGTGTGAGGCATCGGGGCACTGCGCTCAATCTCGACCACGTCAGGAGGTCTGGCGCGAGCACGTTCAATCAAACCGGATGATGCGGATCAACCCCCTGGTCAATGATCCATCTCCGAAGGCGGCCAGCGTGCCACAGGGGAAGGCCTCCTTCGCACCTTCGTAATTGATGAATGAGATTGTGCAGTTTGTCCGCGTTCCGGGACGGATCCGGGTGATGGCTCTGTCATTCAAGGCGAAGCTGTACCACATGAGTTCAGGGCTTATGGAAAGCGCCATGGGGCGTGCGGTGGAGGCGATCATCTCGGCAACAGCGCCGCCGCGCGAATCCACTTCGTCCAGCCGCAGCTCAACGAGGACAGGTTTCAGGTTTGGGTAGGGTGTGCTCATTCCAGCAGCGGGTCTGCCTGATTCGCTAGCCGGGGTTGCGACGCGCTGAACCTGCACGCAAGGGATCTCAACGTTCCGCATTATTGAGCCCCGCCCACCTGCAATGCCACATACTCCGCCAGCCCCCGGCAGGCCAGCATCAGCCCTTCGCGCGTGCCATCGCCGATATCGTCTTTCTCTTCGCCGTCCACGCGCACACGCTCGGCGGCGTGGTACAGCTCCAACAGCGACACCAGACCCACCGCGGCGCGATCCCGGCGTGCGGCGGCCACGGCATGGCCGGGTGTGCTGGCCGGCCCTTGCCACGTCTGTCCGTCGGCGGCATCACCGGCGCGGATGCGCTGTAGGCAGCCGGGAAGATTGATCGGTGCGGGCGCTTCGTTCGCAGCGGCAAAAGCAGCTTCCAACGGCTGCGCCAGTTCGGGCGGCAGGCGCAGGGCGGCCTCGCCCAGGGTGGCGGTCAGGTACGGGTGGAGGGTTCTGGACATGCGGGCATCCTCGTCAGGAACAGAGGTGCCACCGGAGAAGGGTGGCGGGCGATACGTGGTTTCCAATCCCGGGACTGAATGAGCCGGTGGGCACGAGGCCCCCACGCACCGCCCACCGTCGATCGGCGAACGGATTGCCAGCCGGCGCCGCTTTTGAGAAGTCGACGCCGGCTGGCAAGCGTATACAGCTTTCAGTCTTCGGGTTGGAAATCCCGGCCACCCCGCTGAAGGTGGCAATTCATCATGCGCACGCGAAATCACTGCCTGCCAGTCGTTTGTTTCGATGGCATCGGGTGATCTGAGAGGAAGAATGAATTATCGCGTTTGGCCTGTTTCGAGCAGTGCAATGCCAGATGCGACATATCGCGCAGTGCCGTCATCATCGGCAATCAGGGCCGCGCCCTCGTGGTGACACGGCTCACTCCGGCGTGCGAAGTAAAGCTGACTTAACAGGTTCGGCAAGGCACCAAGGCCACGATATCAGACCTGAAAGCCACAGCGCGCGCCGTCCGGATCTTGATATTCCTCACGGACAGCGAGCAACGCCCCATCGCATACTGCGGCCACACGCCCGCCTCGGGCCGCTTCGGGATCCGCCAATGCGTCGCCACGCCCTGCCGCTCACCGTCGCCCTGCTTTCCGCCGTGTTCGCAGCTCCGGCCATGGCGGCCGTGCCGTTCTTCAACGCCAGCTGCCCGGGCGGCATCGATGTGCACGCCGACGAGGGTGGGCCGGTCTACGTGCAGGGCCGCGAGACGGTGCTGAAGCGCTTCAACGACCGCTATTTCGAAGCACGCGACGCCAACAACGGCATCACCCTGTCGATCAGCCGCCACGATGGCGGCACGCCGCAGGTCAGCTACACCGGCCGTGGGGGCGCCAATGGCATTTGCCAGGTCAGTACCCGCGGCACGCCCGCGCCCGCTGCAGATGGCGCACACCCCCGCGAGGGTGCTACCGGCGATGCCGCGCTACCGCGCGAAGTCACCTGCGAATCCACGGGCCAGCAGCAGGTGTCGTGCGATCTGAACACCCGTGGCAACGTCGAAATCGTGCGCCAGCTCAGCCGCACCCGCTGTGAGGAAGGCAAGAACTGGGGGCTGGCGCGGCATTCGGTGTGGGTCAACGGCGGCTGCCGCGCGGTGTTCCGCAACGTGTCCTCGGTGACTACCCCCGCACCGGCAGGCGATACCGCGCTGGGCTCCTGCAATATGCGCAAGGGCGCGCAGGGCACGCTGGTGACCCAGATGCCGGTAGGCAGCGATTACCAGGAACTCATCATCGACTATCCCGAAGGCCGCTTCCTGTGCATGATGCGCAACAACGGCCAGGTGCAGAGCATGACGCCGGTTCGCCGCCGCGGCGGTTGAGTTCGCTGCGGGCAGGGACCTCCGTCAGCCGCCTGATGTCCGCAGCAGCACCCATGCCAGCATCAGCGCGAACACGCCAATGACGGTCAGGCCGAACCACAGCGCGGCCACCTCAACGTCGCCGATCAACGCCGCCAGCATACGGTCCAGTTCGCTTGTCAGGATCGGATACTCAGCGTGTGCCTTGCGCAGACGCTGCCAACCGAACGCCAAGAACGCCAGAAGCGAGAATGGCGTCAGCAGCAGCGTCGCCTGCATCAGCCAGCCGTTCGGCGACGCATCGATCGAGCTGCTCAACAGAACCGCAAAGAAAGCGATGGGAAGCGCGCCGATGAAGAAGCGTGGCCAGGCGGTGTTGATGAAGGGCGACATCACAATCTTCCATGAAGGGCGGCAGGTCCGTGCGGCATCATGCCATGCCGTTTCACTGCTGCACCGCCGTGGCACGCCAGGGCGGAGGTCAGCGCGGGTTTTCCGGGTCATTGCCCTTCTTGTAGGTGTACCCGGTGACATCCCAGCCGCCGCCATGGCCGGACGAGGGTTCCACCCAGGTGAATTCCCATGTCTGCAGGGAGCCGTCGGGAAGCAGGTTTTCCACCCGGTAGATCTCACCGGGAATGCCCTGCTCCGGCAGCTTTCCGGGAATCGATCCGTCCGAGCGTGCAGACGCGCCCCCTACGGAGAACGCACGCCGTTCCACCTGTACGTTGCCGTAGCCCTGGGGGGCGAACGACGGCTTTACCCGCTGCGCCACCCAGTCGAGCACCTGGCGTGCGCCTTGCGTGTGCATTGCAAACGCATCGGAGGTCACCGTATGCGTGATGCGCTGGGAAGACGCACGGGCATCTGCCGCAACCAGTCCGCCCAGGGCAATCGCCAATACTGCACATCCAGTAAGTGCATGTTTCATGCGCGTCGTTCTCCGTTGTTGGGGAATTGAAGAGGCACCGTTGGGGTGCCGGCGCAGCGTGGAGACAATGGCCGCCGTGGATAAGAGGCGATACCGACCTGGCTGTGAGGTCGGTCAAGAAAGGTCGTATTCCTTACGGGCCAGCGCTGGGATGTCTGACCAGGAACGCCAGCGTGGCCCCGGTGTTCTGGATCACCGCCTGCTGCACCGCCGCGAGTGGTGTCACACAGCTCTGGCTAGACTGTGCTTCTTTTTCCCCACCGCAGGAGGCACCCATGGCCCATCCCATTTCCGTATCCCTGATTGGCGTTCCCACCGATGTCGGTGCGGGCCATCGCGGTGCACGGCTGGGGCCGGAAGCACTGCGCGTGGCGGGCCTGCCGGAGGCGCTGGAGGCGCGCGGCGTGGACGTGCGCGACCTGGGCAACCTGGATGGCCCGCGCAACCCGTGGACCGCGCCGGTGGAAGGCTACCGCCATCTGGATGAGGTGGTGGCGTGGAATCACGCACTGATGGAAGCCAGCTACGCCGAACTGCAGGCCGGGCGCATGCCGATCATGCTCGGCGGCGACCACTGCCTGGGCATCGGTTCGATCACCGCTGTCGCGCGCTGGTGCCGCGAGCAGGGCAAGACCCTGCGCGTGCTGTGGCTGGATGCGCATTCGGACTTCAACACCAGCGATGTGACCCCGTCGGGCAACATCCACGGCATGCCGGTGGCGTGCCTGTGTGGCCTCGGCCCGGACGCGCTGACCCGCCTGGGCGGCACGTCGCCGGCGATCACCCCGGCGCAGATGCACCAGATCGGCATCCGCTCGGTGGACCCGGAAGAGAAGCGCCTGATCAAGACCCACAAGGTCGATGTGTACGACATGCGCTACATCGACGAGAACGGCATGAAGCGCGCGGTGGAAGCAGCGCTGGCCGGCATCGACGAGAACACCCACCTGCATGTCAGCTTCGATGTGGACTTCCTCGACCCGAGCATCGCGCCGGGCGTGGGCACTACGGTGCCGGGCGGGGTGAACTACCGCGAGGCGCAGCTGGTGATGGAGATGATTGCCGACACCGGGCGCATGGGTTCGCTGGACATCGTCGAGCTCAACCCCTTGCTGGACAAGCAGAATGCCACCGCCGAACTGGCCGTGGACCTGGTGGAAAGCCTGTTTGGCAAGTCCACGCTGATGCGCGACTGAGCGCCCCTGCTGAACGGAATCTCGAACCGTTCACACCCGCTCCACGCCCCTGCCGCCAGATTGCACTTCACGCGGCGGCAGTGGGCATTGGTGCCCTCCCGCCGAGCGAAAGAATCCCATCCGCGAATGAAGCGGTATAGCGGCGAACCCAAGGAGAAGCCCATGAAGCGCGTAGTTGCCCTGATGCTGTTGTCGATGTTCTCGGTGGCCCTGCTGGCCGGTTGCAACACCATTGCCGGCGCCGGCAAGGACGTGCAGAAGGCGGGCGAAAAGGTTGAAGACACCGCCAAGGGTCGTTGAGCCCTGCACGCAACTGAAAGAGAAAAGGCCGGGGACATCCCCGGCCTTTTTTTGTGCGTGCGTTTCGCTGCGTCTGTCGAAGCGGAGTGAACCATTCAAGCACGTGAGCATGTATTTCATTGCCGGTTGACCGGCACTCAACAGCCGCTGCGCGAAGCTGGAACCACGGTAAGAACGCCGTTGCAACCAAGGACTCCCAGCAATGAACAAAGACATCATTTCCGGCAAGTGGTCGCAGCTGAAGGGCAAGGCCCAGGCCAAGTGGGGCGATCTGACCAACGACGATTTCGATGTGGCCGAAGGCAATGCCGAGTACCTGGCCGGCCGCCTGCAGGAACGTTATGGCTGGGCCAAGGACCGCGCCGAGAAGGAAGTCCGTGAGTTCCAGGACAGCGTGAGCAAGGATTATCCGGACTACAAGTAAGCGCTACGGTTTCCCCCACAGCACGACGCCCGCACCGTGAGGTTGCGGGCGTCGTGTTGTCTGGGCAGGACGATCAGCGCGCCGGCGGGTCCGGCACGTAGCGGTTGGGGAACGCCTGCGGTTCGCGCGGCAGGCGCGACGGCGAATCGACCAGGATGCCGCGCGCGCGCAGGTTGCGCGCGCTGTCGTAGCGCAGCTGCAGGACCTGGGCGGGGCTGCGGCTGGCGCGCTCGAAGTCGGTATCGCGTACCGAGGACTGCTCGCGTGCGCCGTGGCCGGTACCCAGTGCCGGCGCCTGCGACTTGCTGGCGTAACCCTCGATGCGGCTGGCACTGGCGTTGGCACTGGCATCGGCCGCAGCTTCGGCCGATGCCGGGGCGGGCAGGCCCCGACGCAGGATCGGCTCGGGGCGCCAGCGGCGCGCTTCCTCGAACACGGCCACGCCGATAACGCCAATGTTGTCCGGGCGGCCGGTGCGGCTGGCATAGCTGCTGCTGGGGCTGCTGAACACGAACTGCGCCACTTCGTCCTGGCTCTTGCGCCAGCCGGTGATGTCGGCGCGCTGGCCGGGATTGAGCACGTAGCCGGTCTGCGAAGGATCGGCATCCTCGCCAGAGATGGCGTTGACGCCGTCCACCGACAGCACCACCAGCACCCGGCGCGGGCTGTCGTTGTACAGGCGCACGGCGTAGCGGTGGCCGCGTTCGCCGGCCACCCAGCGCTGGCCTTCGGCCGGGTAGCTGCGCAGTTCGGTGCCGCGGTCGCGGTCGACCAGGGCCATGCGCACGGGGCCGCTGTCGTACACCGGCGGCGGCATCGGGGCCGGGCGGAAGCCGGCCAGGGGCAGGATCAGCAGCAGGGGCAGCAGGCGTTTCATCGGGCGTCTCCAGCGGGGTTGCGTGAATGAACGCGCCGCAGGCCCTGACGGGGTTGGTGGCGTGCAAGGTAAACTGGCCCCGTTCATCGAAGGTTACCCCACGCAGTCATGACGACCCGAGTCCTTACCGGCATCACCCCCTCCGGCACGCCCCACCTGGGCAACTACGTTGGCGCCATCCGTCCGGCCATCGCGGCCAGCCGCGCGCCGGGCATCGAGAGCTTCTTCTTCCTGGCCGACCTGCACAGCCTGATCAAGTCGCAGGACCCGCAGCGCACCCAGCGCGCGACCCTGGAGATCGCGGCCAGCTGGCTGGCCTGCGGCCTGGACCCGGAACACGTGTGGTTCTACCGCCAGAGCGACATCCGCGAGACCACCGAGCTGATGTGGTTCCTGACCGCCATCGCCAGCAAGGGCATCCTCAACCGCGCGCACGCCTACAAGGCGGCGGTGGACAAGAACCGCGAGGAAGGCGTGGACGAGGACGCTGGCGTCAGCGCCGGCCTGTTCATGTACCCGGTGCTGATGGCGGCCGACATCCTGATCTTCAAGGCCAACCAGGTACCGGTGGGCCGTGACCAGATCCAGCACATCGAGATGGCACGCGATTTCGCCCAGCGCTTCAACCACGTGTACGGCAAGGAGTACTTCCCGCTGCCGGACGTGGTGATCGACGAGCAGGTGGCGACGCTGGCGGGCCTGGATGGCCGCAAGATGAGCAAGAGCTACCACAACACCATTCCGCTGTTCGTGCCGCGCGAGGAGCTGAAGAAGCTGGTGTTCTCGATCCTGACCGACTCGCGCGCACCGGGTGAGCCGAAGGACACCGAGGGCTCGGCGCTGTTCCAGATGTACCAGGCGTTCGCTACCCCGGAACAGACTGCGGAATTCGCCAGGGCGTTCGCCGCCGGCATCAGCTGGGGCGATGCCAAGCAGCAGCTGTTCGAGCGCATCGACAGCGAGCTGTCGCCGCTGCGCGAGCGCTACAACGCGCTGATGGCCGAGCCGGAGAAGATCGAAGCGCTGCTCAAGCGCCGTGGCCAGCAGCTGCGCGAGCAGCTGGCGGCACCGCTGCTGGACGAGCTGCGCCATGCGGTGGGCCTGCGCGACCTGTCCACTGCGGGCGACATCGCCAGCGAGGACGCTGGCGTGGCCCGCGTGGCACCGCCGCTGTTCAAGCAGTACCGCGAAAAGGATGGCCGCTTCTACTTCAAGCTGACCGCCGGTGACGGCACGCTGCTGATCCAGAGCGAAGGCTTCGATTCGCCGCGCGATGCCGGCCAGTTGATTGCCGTGATCAAGCAGGCCGAGCAGGGCGACCAGCTGCAGAGCGAGCTGTTCAAGCTGGATGCCGAGGTGGACGCCGTGCTGGCCGCCCTGGCCGTGCTGCGCGCCGAGTAAAGGTAGTGCCGGCCGCTGGCCGGCATTTGCATAGGAAACGCCGGCCAGCGGCCGGCACTACCACGGCATTTGCATAGGGAATGCCGGCCAGCGGCCGACACGACCGCGGCACAGCGCCCATGGCATGATGTCCGCGCGCCTCCGGCGCGATGACATGGAGTCTGCGATGGCCTGGTTGTCGCTGCTGCTGTTCCTGCCTTGGTTCCTGCTGCTGGGCAGCCTGTACTGGCTGTTCCCGCGCCAGCCGCGCACCGCGCGGCGGCGCCTGTTCGATACCACCACGCTGGTGCTCGCATTCGCGCTGAGCATCGTGTCGATGCTGTGGGGCTACCGCATCGGCGTGGTGCAGCCCGGCGCCGGCCCGATCTGGCCGCAGGTGCTGGCGGTGCTGTATGCCTATGGCGCGTTCCTGGCGGTGCTGGTGCTGGCGTTGCTGCTGCGGCCGCGCTGGCTGGACCGGTAGTGCCGGCCGCTGGCCGGCAACTGCATTTTGTCGGCCAGCGGCCGGCACTACCCGACCAAAGCCGCATCGAATCCGGGCCGCCTGCGCGCCTACCATGGGGGTCCGTTCCCGATCCTGCCAGGTGCGTGCCGATGACCGCCGACCCCAGCATCCACACCATCGATACCGGCTTCCAGCGTCCCGATTTCGACGCGGCCTACCTGATCGTTGAAAACGGCCGCGCGGCCTTCGTCGACTGCGGCACCGGGCTGTCGGTGCCGGCGATGCTGCAGGCGCTGGCAGACGCCGGCCTGGGCGTGGAAGCGGTGGATTGGTTGCTGCTCACGCATGTGCACCTGGACCACGCCGGTGGTGCGGGCCTGCTGATGCAGGAGCTGCCAAACGCGAAGGCGGTGCTGCATCCGCGCGGTGCGCCGCACATGATCGACCCGACCCGGCTGATTGCCGGTGCGACGGCGGTATACGGCGCCGAAGAGATCGCGCGCAGCTATGGCCGCATCGAGGCGATTGCCGAACACCGCGTGGTAGTGGCCGAAGACGGCCACCGCATCGACCTGGCCGGCCGCGAGCTGTTGCTGCTGCACACGCCGGGTCACGCGCTGCACCACTACTGCGTATGGGATGCGCGCAGCCGCAGCTGGTTCACTGGCGATACGTTCGGCATCTCCTACCGCGAGCTGGACAGCGCGCAGGGCGCTTTCATCTTCCCGACCTCCTCGCCGGTGCAGTTCGACCCGGAGGCGATGAAGGCCTCGATCCGGCGGATACTGGGCTACGCGCCGCAGGCGATGTACCTGACCCACTATGGGCGCGTGGAGCAGGTGGAAAAACTGGCAGGGGACCTGTTCGAGCAGATCGATGCGATGGCCGCCATCGGCCGCCAGTGCGATGGCCGTCCGGACCGCCACCGTTGTCTGTTGGCCGCACTGCAGGCGCTGTACCTGGAACGTGCACAGCTGCATGGCTGTGCGCTGGACGATGCGGCGGTGACTGCGGTGCTGGCGATGGATATCGAACTCAACGCACAGGGCCTGGCCTGCTGGCTGGATCGCATCAGCCGGTAGATCCACGTCATGCGTGGATGACGCAGGCCCAGGCCGCGCCGTGGTGTCACGACCACGTTACACTCTGGTGACTTCCAAGCTAGCCGTGGTACTGCCGTGAATCCGATGCGCGTGTTGCTGCTGTCGTCCTGCCTGTTTGTCGGGGGCCTGGCCCATGCGGCCAACGACCTGCCGGGTGGCGGCATCGATCCGCAGGCATTGTCGCGCCACGTGCGTGTGCTGGCATCAGATGAATTCGAGGGCCGCGCGCCGGCCACCGAGGGCGAAGAGCGCACGGTGCAGTACCTGATCGAGCAGTTCCGCAGCTACGGCCTGCAGCCGGGTGGCGTGGATGGCAGCTGGGTGCAGCCGGTGCCGCTGGTGCGCGCGCAGCTGGACGGCCCGGCCAAGGCCAGCCTGTCGCTGAAGCAGGGCAACCGCGCGCTGGCCAACGGCGTGGACGTGACCCTGCAGAGCCTGCAGCCGCGCAAGCGCGTGCAGATCAGGAATGCGCCGCTGGTGTTCGTCGGCTACGGCATCGATGCGCCGGAACGCCAGTGGAACGACTACAAGGACGTGGACCTGCACGGCAAGATTGCCGTGGTGCTGATCAACGACGCCGATTTTGAGGCCGATGCGCCGGGTGCGTTCGACGGCAAGGCGGTGACCTACTACGGCCGCTGGACCTACAAGTTCGAGGAAGCTGCGCGCCGTGGTGCCGAAGGCGTGCTGATCGTGCACGAGACTGCGCCGGCTGCGTATGGCTGGGCCACGGTGAAGAGCTCGGGTACCTCGCCGCTGTTCGACATCGAGCGCGGCCAGGCCGAGGCGATGGCGCAGCACACGCCGCTGCGCGGTTGGATGCAGCGCGAGCTGGCCGAGGCAATCTTCGCCGACGCCGGCCTGGACTTCGACGCCGAGAAGCGCAAGGCGATGCGCGCCGACTTCCGCCCGGTTGCGCTGGACAACGCGAAGCTGAGCGTGGATTTCGCGCTCAAGCGCGAGCAGGTGGTGACCCGCAACGTGGTGGCCAAGCTACCCGGCGGTGAGCATGGCGACGAGGCGGTGATCTTCTCCGCGCACTGGGATGCGTTCGGTATCGGCCAGCCAGACGCCAAGGGTGACCGCATCCGCCGTGGCGCGATCGACAATGCCACCGGCGTGGCCACGGTGCTGGAACTGGGGCGCGTATTCGCCGCCGGTCCGCAGCCTCAGCGCACGCTGTACTTCGTGGCGCTGACCGCCGAAGAGAAGGGCCTGCTGGGCGCCAGCTACTACGCCGCGCACCCGCTGGCGCCGCTGGACAAGACCGCTGCGGTGCTGAACATCGAGATGTTCAGCCCGGATGGCCCGACCCGCGACATCGCTTCGTGGGGCAAGGGCCGGGTGTCGCTGGAAGGCGACCTGGAACGCGTGGCCAAGGCCCGCGGTCGCAGCTACAGCCCGGACCCGAACCTGGAAGCCGGCTTCTTCTACCGTGCCGATCACTTCGCCTTCGCCCGCCTGGGCGTGCCGGCGATCACCATCGGCCCCGGCCTGGACAAGCTGGACGGTGGGGTTGAAGCCGGCCGCGCGCTGCGCGAGAAGTACTTCGCCGACTGCTACCACCAGGCCTGCGATGCGTGGACGCCGAGCTGGGACCCGAGCGGCCACGCTGCCGATACCCTGTTGGTCTACGACCTGGGCGCAGAGCTGGCCAACAGCCGCCGCTGGCCGACGTGGGAAAAGGAATCGGAGTTCCGCGGCGCGCGCGACAAGAGCGAAGCGGCCCGACGCTGAGGTCGTGCCGGCCGCTGGCCGGCAACGCTCTGCGCTTTCCGGAGGTTCATGAGGTTGCCGGCCAGCGGCCGGCACTACCGAAAGAAGGTGGGGTTGCCGGCCAGCGGCCGGCACGACCGGGTGTTCGTCAGCGCCGGCGCAGCAGCTTCCATGCGCCCCAGCCGCCGGCAGCGAGCGCTGCCAGATAGCACGCCACCATCGTACGCAGGCCAACCAGGGGGGCCGGACTGACGCCGCGATGCAGGCGCAGTTGCAGCGAGCTGTGGCCGCTGCCCAGGTCCACCGCCAGCTGCAGCACCAGCGCGGCGCAGAACACCAGCAGGGCGACCCCGAACCCGGTGCGCGGCCACGCGGCCTGCGCATTGGGCCGGCGCAGCAGCCAGGCCAGTGCCGTGGCTGCGGCCAGCGTCACCGCGATCCACATCAACGGGGTGGCGGGAGACGCAGCGGCCACCGGCAGTGCACCGGTGGCCGCGATCACGGCAACGCGCTTACTTGCGGGTGCCGTCGAGCCAGTTCGGGCCCTTGTTGGTGAGGAAGAACACATAGACCACCAACGATACCGCGATCGTGGCGGTCACGTAGATGGCGAACCAGTCGACGTGGCCGGTCTTCAGCGCGCCCTGGTACAGCAGCGGGGCGGTGCCACCGAACAGCGAGTTGGCCAGCGCATAGCCAAGGCCCACGCCCAGTGCACGCACGTGGGTGGGGAACAGTTCGGCCTTCACCACCGCGTTGATGGAGGTGTAACCGGTGAGGATGACGAACGCCATGGCCAGGGTCAGGAAGGCCAGGGTGGCGTCATGCTGGTGCGGCAGCTGGGTGATCAGGTACCAGCTGTACAGCACGCCGCCGACGCCGAAGAACACCAGCAGGGTCTTGCGGCCGATGATGTCCGACAGCCAGCCACCGACCGGCTGCAGCACCATCAGGAAGGCCAGCACGCCCAGGTTGATCAGGGTGCCGGTCATCGGGTCGTTGCCGGCGAAGGCGCTCTGGATCATCTTCGGGCCGTTCACCGAGTAGGTGTAGAAGGCCACGGTGCCGCCCGCCGTGATCAGGAAGCACAGCAGCAGCGGCCGCCACTGGTGCACGAACAGTTCGTACATCGAGCCGGACTTCTGTGCCTTGCCCTCGCGCGCGGCCTCGATCGACGACTCCGACAGCGACTCGTCCATGCCCCGGCGCAGCCAGAACACCACCACCGCGGCGATGCCGCCGATGCCGAAGGCGATGCGCCAGCCCCATTCGGAGATTTCCGGCTTGCCCCAGAAGGTCAGCATCAGCAGCAGGGTCAGCTGGGCCAGCACATGGCCGCCGACCAGGGTGACGTAGTGGAAGGAGGACAGGAAACCGCGGCGGCCGGGAATGGCGGCTTCGGACATGTAGGTCGCGCTGGCACCATATTCGCCACCGGTGGCGAAGCCCTGCAGCAGGCGTGCGAACAGCAGGATGACCGCGGCCCAGATGCCGATGCTGGCGGCGGTGGGGGTGATGGCGATGAGGAACGAGCACAGCGCCATCAGCGTGACCGAGACGGTCAGCGCCAGGCGGCGGCCGTGGCGGTCGGCGAAGCGACCGAAGAACCAGGCGCCGATCGGGCGCATCAGGAACGTTGCGGCGAAGATCGCCCACACGTACATCGTGGAGTTCTTGTCGTCCGGCGAGAAGAACTGCGATTCGAAGTACACGGCGAACACCGAGTACACGTAGACGTCATACCACTCCACCAGGTTGCCGGCGGAGCCTTTGAGGGTGTTGGAGATCGACCGGCGCAGGGCGGCGCGGTCGTTCGCGGGTACGGCGGGTTGGGACGTGGTGCTCATCTGGGTGGGAATCCTCGATGCGGCGCGTCCGTGCGCAGGGAAAACGGCGCCCGGTCATCGGGGCGGCGCGACCGGGCAGCCCTCTTGGTACTGCATCGGCCGTCAACACGGGGTAGCAGACCAGAGCAGGGTGCATGGATGGATGACAGCGTGCCACCGTCTGGGGTCACGGACCATACTCAAAACGTCCTAGAATCCGCGTTCCCCCGGCTCCCTGGTGTGTCATGTCGGTTCCCCCTTCTTCGTCTGCGGCTGCCCCCCGGGGTGGCCTTGTCGCGCTGGCACTGCTGCTGGTCTACGTGGTCTGGGGCTCGACCTACCTGGGCATCGCCAAGGCCCTGCACGGCGGCGCGCTGCCGCTGACGATGGTCTCCGGCAGCCGGTTCATCATTGCCGGCGGGGTGATGTTCGCGGCGCTGCGGCTGTTCTGGAAGATGCCGAATCCGACCCTGCGGCAGTGGCGCAACCTGGTGGTGATGGGCGTGACCATGCTGGTGCTGGGCAACGGCATGGTGGTGCTGGCCGAGCGCGAGGTGTCTTCGGGCCTGGCCGCTACGGCGGTGGCCTCGGTGCCGCTGTGGATGGCGCTGTTCTCGGCACTGCGCGGGCAGCATGCCAGCCGCGGTGAGTGGCTGGGCATCGCCATCGGCTTCCTGGGCGTGGTCTGGCTCAACGCCGGCAGCAGCCTGACCGCCTCGCCGACAGGGCTGGTGCTGCTGCTGATCGCGCCGATCGGCTGGGCGTTCGGTTCGGTGTGGGCACGCGGGCTGGACCTGCCGGGCCCGTTCATGACCGCGGCCGGGCAGATGATCTGCGGCGGCGTGCTGCTGGTGCTGATCGGCCTGGCGGTCGGCGAGCGCCCGACCACGCTGCCGGACACCGGCGGCCTGTTGGCGATGGCCTACCTGTGCGTGTTCGGCTCCATCGTCGCGTTTACCGCCTACGTGTGGCTGCTGCAGAACGTGCGCCCGGCGCTGGCCGGCAGCTATGCGTACGTCAATCCGGTGATCGCGGTGCTGCTCGGCGCGCTGCTCAACGGTGAACGATTCGGCTGGCGCGACCTGCTGGCGATGGCGGTGATTCTTCTGGGTGTGGTGGTACTGACAATGGCAAGGACGAGAAAGAAGTGAGCATGGACGAGAAAGAACAACGCCGGGGCCTGCTGGTCACCGCTTCGACCTTCGTGATCTGGGGCCTGGTGCCGGTGTACTGGCACCTGCTCAACGAGGTGCCCTCGTTCCAGATCATCGCCCACCGCATCATCTGGAGCACCGTGATGGTGCTGGGCTGGCTGCTGATCAGCTCGCGCCTGGGCTGGTGGCAGAAGATCGCCGCACAGCCGCGCGCGCTGCCGATCCTGCTGGTGTCGAGCCTGACCATCGCCTTCAACTGGGGCCTGTATATCTGGGCGATCAATGCCGGCCACGTCATCGAGACCAGCCTGGGCTACTTCATCAACCCGCTGGTGAACGTGCTGCTGGGCGTGCTGGTGCTGAAGGAGCGACTGCGCCGCCTGCAGTGGGTAGCGGTGGCGATGGCGGCGGTGGGCGTGGCCTGGCTGACCATCGACGCCGGCACGCCGCCGTGGATCGCGCTGGGCCTGGCCTGTTCGTTCGGCCTGTATGGCCTGCTGCGCAAGCTGGTCTCGGTCGACCCGGTGGCCGGCCTGGGCGTGGAAAGCATGTACCTGTTCCTGCCGGCGCTGGCCTTCGCGATCTGGGCGGAAAACGGCCATGGCGGTGCGTTCTTCCATGGCTGGGGCTGGCGCAACGACCTGCTGCTGATCTTCGGTGGCGCGATCACTGCGGTGCCGCTGATCGGTTTCGCCTACGGCGTGAAGCGCATTCCGCTGTCGCTGGTCGGCATCCTGCAGTACATCGCGCCGAGCCTGCAGCTGCTGCTGGGCGTGTTCTTCTTCCACGAAGCGTTCGACACCGCCAAGGCGATCGGCTTCGCCGCGATCTGGGCCGGCCTGGTCCTGTTCGTCGGCGACAACATCCGCACGATGCGGGCCAAGCAGTAGCGCCGGCGGGGCTGCGGGGTCAGAGTCCTTCGCAGGGCGAAGGGATCCGACCTCGCTTCCACCCAAAAAAGAACGGCGCCCCGAGGGGCGCCGTTCTGCTTCCATCCACGGCCAGGAGAGAGGGATGGCCGTGGCGGGAACGCGGTTGCAGGCTTAGAAGCGCTGCTGGTACTTCATGTACATGAAGCGGCCGATGTCGAAGCCACCGTAGTAGGTGAAGCTGCTGTTCGGCTGGCTGTACATGATCGGACCCTGGTGGTTGAACACGTTGTTCACGCCCAGCGACACGGTGCCATCCCACGGCAGGTTGTAACGCACCTGCAGGTCGTGGAAGGTGTTGGAGCCCACCTTGTTGGTCGGCGATGCGCTGGTGTACGACGAGTTGAAGCCCGGCATGTTGCACTCGTCCATGTACGAGCACTTCTCCTTCATGCTGGAGTAGTAGCGCGCGGTCCAGCCGATGCCGAGGTCGCCGTACTGCCAATCCAGATTGAAGGTGGAGCGCACGCGGAAGTCACCCGCCCAACCGGTACGCTGTTCCACCGGAGTGGTGGCGGCGCTGTCGTTGCGCTGCTCCAGGTAGTCGGTGTAGGTGGTGTTCCAGTTGACGGCGAACTTGCCGAACGCGGTTTCCGGCAGGCGGTAACGCACGTTGATGTCATAGCCGGCGGTTTCGCGGTAGCCCGCGTTGACCAGCGAGCGGTCCAGCGACGAGACCTGGCCGTTGCTGCCACGGGTGAAGCGGCCGCAGGCGGCATCCGAACCCTGCACGTAGCACTGTTCCAGGATGTTGGTGGCCGACTCACCGACGATGGCGTTGTCGATGCGGATCTTCCACCAGTCCAGGCTGACGTCCAGGCCCTGCACGAAGTCCGGGCTGTAGACCAGGCCCACGGTCCAGGTCTTGGCGGTTTCCGGTTTCAGGTCCGGGTTGGAGCCCGAGCTGAAATCGGTGGTGGCCTGCTGGCCGGGCTTGGTGGCCACGCTGCCATCGCTGTTGAGCTGGCGGAAGTTGGCCGGCACCTTCAGCGCCTGGCAACGGGCAGCAACGGTCGGGCTGGTGGCGGCGGTACCGAAGGAGGTATCGCACGGGTCGGTGAACGAGTCGCGGCTGCTGACGGTGCCGCCGTACAGGTCATCCACGGTCGGCGCACGGAAGCCGGTGCCGTAGGTGGCGCGCACCAGCAGGCTGTCGATCGGCTTCCACTTCAGGCCGAACTTGCTGTTGGTGGTGGAACCGAAGTTGTTGTAGTCCGAGTAGCGACCGGCCACGTCCAGCGATAGTTCGCGGGCGAACGGCAGGTCGGCCAGCAGCGGCACCTGCAGTTCCAGGTAGACCTCGTTGAGCGAGTAGTTGCCGCGGGTCGGCTGGCCGCCGGTGCCGGCGATCTCGCCCTTCTGCACCATCATGTCCGGCGTGTAGCTGGCTTCCTCGCTGCGGTGCTCGAAGCCCATCGCGGCCAGGATGTCGCCGGCCGGCAGGGTGAACAGCGAGCCGGAGATGTTGCCGCTGGCGACCTTGGTGGTGCTCTGCATCTTGTCGACGAAGCGGGTGAACAGGTAGTCCTGCACATCCTGGTTGCTCAGCGAGCCCGGGCCGGTGTAACCCATCGGGGCGGACGGGTTCCACGGCACGCAGCCGGCGATCACCGCGCCCGGCGCACCGCAGCGGGCCACGTTGCCGTCCATGAAGGACGGGCCGACGGCCAGGTTGACGTGCGGCTGGTACATGCTGCCGGTACCGATGCGCTCGCCTTCGTTGCGGTTGTACATGTAGTTGACGTTCCAGTCCCAGTACCGCGAACCGGTTTCGAAGCTGCCTTCCAGGCCGATGCTGGCGCGCTTGGTTTCCAGGTTGTTCTCGGTACCGCGCGGCAGTTCCTCGGTGCGGTGCGCGAACAGCGCGTCCTGGCCCCACAGGTTGAACGCGCTGTCCTTGGACAGGGCGGCACGGCTGCCATTGCGGGCCTGTGCGGCGCTGACCGAGTACGGGTAGCCGGCCAGGTGCTTGGTCGACTCGCGCTTGCTGTACAGCGCGTCGGCGACGATGCGCAGGTTGTCGGTGATCGAGAAGCCACCGTTGGCGAACACCGAGGTGCGCTCCAGGCCGGTCAGCAGGCTCATGTTCGACTTGGTGTTGGCACCATCGGCCGGATCCGGCGCATGGAAGTTGCCGGCCTTGCTCGGGTCGCCGCCCGGGCCCACGGTCAGGTTCTTGCCACCGACGGTGACGTAGCCCCACGGGGTGTTGCCATTGAGGCCATCGTTCGGGTGGCGCGGGCCGTTGGTGTAACGGCTGAACTCGCGGTCCTTGCCCAGCACCTCGTCTTCCTTGGTGCGCTCGGCGCCCACGCTGAACCAGCCGCGCTCGAAGGTCTTGCCGAAGGTCGCGCTGTAGGCGCGCTTCTGGCCGTCACCCTGACCGTACTGGCCGACATAGACACTGGCTTCGCCACCATCGAAATTCTTGCGGGTGATGATGTTGACCACGCCGGCGATGGCATCGGAGCCGTACAGCGCGGACGCGCCGTCGGTCAGCACTTCTACGCGCTCGACGATGGACGACGGGATCGAGGCCAGGTCGGAGTAACCGCCGGCGCTGACACCCATGCGGCGGCCGTCGATCAGCACCAGGCTGCGTTCCGGGCCCAGGTTGCGCAGGCTGACGTACATGCCGCCGAAGTCGCGCGAAGAGGTCAGCGACGAGGCGCGGCTCATGCTCGGCGCACCGGCGGCAGGAATGTCCTGCAGGATGTCGGCGACGTTGACGTAGCCCTTCTTCTCGATCTCGGCGCGGTTGAGCGCGACCACCGGCTGTGCGGTTTCGACACTGGCCTGGCGGATGCGCGAGCCGGTGATTTCGATGCGGTCGAGGTTGGTCGGGGTATCGCCGGCGCTCTGTGCGAAGGCGGGGGTGGTGCAGCTGGCGGCCAGCGCGATGACGATCGCGTTGCGCAGCGGATTGGTTTTCAGGGACATCCGTGAAATCTCGTGTTTCAGTAAAAACAAGCGCCCGTTCTATGGGCGCGTGGGGTGCTGCAAACCAACGTGGGGGGCGCGATTCTAGAATGTTTCCATTCGTAACTGTTTGTCTCCGCGCTGTGCGATGTGCGCGAAAATGAATCGCAACCAACAATCCACAGATGCGCTGTGCGCAGCGTCACGCGCGCTGCGTTTGCGATGGGCAGAGGCATCGATAGCGGCGGATTTCCTGCAATCTGTAGCAGCGCATGTGCGCAGGCATCCATCCACGCATGGCGTGGATCTACTGCACCGGGATCTGACCCCGCCAACGAAAAAGGGACGGAGCCTTCGCTCCGTCCCCCTGCGTGATGCGCAGTCCACCGCTGCGTGATGCTCAGGTTTCGCGCAGCGCCGTGGTGATCGGCAAACGTGCCGCACGCAGTGCCGGGAACAGGCCGCCGACCAGGCCGATGCCCAGTGCCCATTTCAGGCCGGTCCACAGCAGTTCCGGCGACACATGGAACTTGAACACCACCGCGCTGAAGTTGCTGCCGATGGTGGACACGCTGTAGCCATTGAACAGCAGCCACGCGACCGCACAGCCGAGCAGGCCACCGAGCAGCGCCAGCAGCATCGTCTCCAGCATCACCGCCGTCACCACCGGCAGGCCGCGGAAGCCGATCGCACGCATGGTGGCGATTTCGCGGGCGCGCGTGGCCACTGCCGCATACATGGTGTTGAGCGCGCCGAACACCGCACCCACCGCCATGATCGTGCCGATCACCTTGCCGAGGATGTCGATCAGCTTGGTCAGCCCGCCGCCCTGCTTGCTGTAGTAGACGCGGGTGGTTTCCACGTCCAGTTTCAGGCGCGGGTCGGCGGCGACGGCGGCCTTGAACTGCTCGAAGCCGGGCTTGCCATCGGTGCGCACGCTGATCGACTGCCAGGCACTGCGCTGGTAGGTGGTGGCCAGCGTATCGGCGTCGGTCCACAGCTCCGAATCATGCGCGTCGCCGGTGGCGAACACACCCACCACGGTCCAGGCCTGGTTGCCCAGGGTCAGCGTCTTGCCGACGTCCATATCGCGGAACTGGCCCTTGGCGCCCTGGCCGACCACGATCTCGCGCAGGCCGGTGGCGAACTTGCGGCCCTCAACGATCTTGACCTTTTCATGCACCGCCCACGCCTGCGGGCCCACGCCGCGGAACTGCGCGTTGACGTCGGTGCCATCGGACTTCGACACCAGGTTGACTACCTGCGATAGCTCCGGCGAGAGCAGCGGCCGGCCTTGCGCATCGCGGCTGATGCCGGGCAGGGTGGACAGCATCGGTACCTGCTCGCGGGTGATCACCGAGTTGGTCTCGGCCTGCGAGCCACCGCGCAGCACGATGGCAGTGGTGTCATCGCCGGTGTTGTTGAGCGTGGCCTGGAAGCCTTCGCCCATCGCCAGCATCGCCACCAGCACGCCGACCACGCCGGCGATGCCGACCACGATCACCGAGGAGGCGCCCCAGCGCTGTGGCAGGCTGGCCACGCCGATGCGGGTGGCGGCCAGCGCCAGTCGCCCACCGCGGGTCAGCAGCAGCCACAGTGCGACCAGCACGGCCACGGCCAGCACGCCGATCCACGGCAGGCTGATCCACAGCACCAGGCCGATCACCAGCAGCAGCACCGTCACGCCGTTGCCCAGCCACTTCTTGAGTTTGCTCTTGAACATGTCTGTGTTCTCCTCAGCGGCCGGCCAGTGCGTCGACGATCTTCAGGCGCTTGGCACGCAGCGCCGGCAACAGGCCGACGATGATGCCGATCACCACGATCAGGCCCAGCCCCATCAGCCAGGTCGGCGTCGGCACGTGCGGCGGCAGCATGCCGATGCTCTTCGGGCTGATGACCGGCAGGATCAGCGCGGCCAGGCCCATGCCGATCAGGCCGCCCAGGCCGATCAGCAGCACCGACTCCACCATCACCAGGGTCAGCACAGTGCTGTCCTTGAAGCCCAGCGTCTTCAGCGTGGCCAGTTCGGGCACGCGCTCGCGCACCGCCTGCGCCATGGTGTTGCCGGTCAACAGCAGCAGGGTGAAGAACACCGCGCCCATGATCGACGTGACGATCATGCCGATGTCCGCGAACTGCTTGACGAAGGCCTGCTGGAACGCCGATTCGGTCTGGGTCTTGGTTTCGTGGTCGGAGTTGGCCGAGATCGCATCGATGGCCTGTGCCACCCGCGAGGAGTGGTCCGGGTTGTCCAGCGTCACCGTGTACCAGCTCACCTGGTTCTTGATGTAGTCGTTGGACTCATCGAAGTACTTCCAGTTCATCATCAGCTGGCGTTCTTCATTGGCGGCCAGCGCACGGTCCTTGGAGCGGTAGATGCCCTTGAGCACCAGTGGCCAGTCGTTGCTGCCGCCGCGCGGGAAGATCGTTGCCTGCAGCGGGATGGTGTCGCCGATCTTCCAGCCGAACTGCTTGGCCAGGGTCTCGCCGACGATGGCGCCGGTGCGGGTCTGCTTCCAGTCCTCCAGCTGCGCTGGATCAATCTGCAGCTCGCGGTAGACATCGAAGTAGTTGGGTGACACCGAGAAGTTCGGGAAGAAGTTCTTCGGGTCCTGGTAGATGCCGCCGAACCACATGCCATAGGCCACGTCGCGCACGCCGGCCACCTGGCGCACCTGGGCTTCCAGGCGGATCGGCAGCGACTGGGTGATCGACAGGCGCGAAGCGACCACCAGGCGGTTGGCCCCTTCCACGCTGCCACCAGAAGTGAACGCCACGCGCACCGAGTCGAGCATGCCGAACAGCAGGAACGCGGCGACCACCGAGAGCAGGGTCAGCAGGGTACGGGTGCGGCTGCGGAACAGCTGTGCCCACACCAACGAGAAGTATTTCATCGCCGTGGCCTCCGTCAGTGGGCCAGCGGCGCGTCGGCCAGCTCGCCCTTGTCCAGGTGCACCGTGTGCGTGGCGTACTCGGCGGCCTTCGGGTCATGGGTGACCATGATGATGGTCTTGCCGTGCTCGCGGTTGAGCTGCTGCAGCAGGCCGAGGATCTCCTCGGCCGATTGGCGGTCGAGGTCGCCGGTCGGTTCGTCGCAGATCAGGAAGGTCGGGTCGGAGACGATCGCCCGGGCGATCGCCACGCGCTGCTGCTGGCCGCCGGACAGTTCATTGGGACGGTGGCTGCGGCGGTCGGCCAGGCCGACCAGGGTCAGCGCGATCTCGGCGTTGCGCTTGCGCTGCGCCGCGCTGAGGTGGGTCAGCAGCAGCGGCAGTTCCACGTTCTTCTGCGCGGTCAGCATCGGCATCAGGTTGTAGAACTGGAACACGAAGCCGACGTGGTGGCTGCGCCAGGTCGACAGCTGGCCACCGCTCATCTGGTCGATGCGCTCGCCTTCGATGCTGATTTCGCCGCCACTGGGATTGTCCAGGCCGCCGATCAGGTTGAGCAGGGTGGTCTTGCCCGAACCGGACGGGCCCATCAGCGCGACGAAGTCGCCGCTGGCGATGTCCAGGTCGATGCCGTGCAGCACCTGCACTTTCTCGGGGCCACGCTGGTAGGTCTTGGTGATGTTGCGCAGTGAAACCAGGGTCGACATGGGTGGTTCTCCACGGAAGGCGGGAAACGGGGAAGCGCACCCGCGATGGCCGCGGGCGAGCGTCGAGCGGTGCTGCCGGCGGCGCCTACGGGCGCCAGGCCGTTACTGCGCTTGTTTCTGTTGCACCTTGGCGCCATCGCGCAGGGTGTCCGGCGGGTTCACCACCACCGATTCACCTGCGCTCACGCCCTTGAGGATCTGGCGGTCCTTGCCCATCGCCTGGCCGGCCTCGACCGTGCGCTGCTGCACGCGGCTCTCGTCACCCAGCACGAAGGCCACCGAGGCGCCCTCGCGCTGCACCACGGCGCCGCCCGGCACGCGCACACCCTGCGGCTTGGCGGCCGCCTGCGGCTGCGCCTGTTCCAGGAAGCTGACGCGCACGCCCATCTCCGGCACGATGCGCGGGTCCTTCACCTTCAGCGCCACGCGCACCTTCACCGTGGCCTTGCCGCGGTCGGCGGTGGGGATGATGGCGATCACCTCGCCGGGAATCTTCCATTCCGGGTAGGCGTTGAGCGTGGCCTCCACCGGCATCTTCGGCTGAACGCGGCCGATGAAGGCCTCGCCGACCTCGACTTCGATCTCCAGCGAGTCCATGTCGACGATGGTGCCGATGCCGGTACGGGTGAAGCCGCCACCGGCCGACAGCGGCGAAACGATTTCGCCCGGTTGCGCCGCCTTGGCGGTGACCACGCCGGAGAACGGTGCGCGCACGATGTTGTTGTCCACGCCGAGGTCGGCGATGGACAGCTGGTCGTGTGCCACCTTGACGTTGCGCTGCGCGGTATCCAGCTGCGCGCGCAGGCTGTCACGCTGGGCCACGGCCTGGTCGTACTGCGAGCGCGACACCAGCTGCTGGCCGACCAGCGCCTGCAGGCGGCTGGCTTCGGCGGCGGCCTGCTTCTGCTGTGCCTCCAGCCCGGCGACCTGGCTGCGTGCAGCCTGCAGCTGCGAGGCGTACAGGCTGCGCTGCGCGTCCGCATCGATCGGGTCCAGCGTGGCCATCACCTGGCCGGCCTCGACCCGCATGCCTTCCTCGATCATCACTTCACGCACCTTGCCGGTGATCTTGGCCGACACCGTGGCCATGCGACGGGCCACCACATAGCCGCTGGCGTCGAGCACCGAGCTGCTGGCGCTACCCTGCTGGATGGCCACGGCGGGGGCGGTTTCCACCTCCACGGCCGGTGCGCGACCGAACAGGAAGGCCACGGCCGCAGCGATCAGCAGCACGACCACGATGATCGCGATCCACAACCAGCGGCGGCCACCGCCATTGCCTCCGGAGGCCGGCGGGGGCGACTTGCGGTCGATACGGAGTTCCTTCAACAGCTCGGCAGAAGCGTTCATTCGTTCCATCACAGGCGTTCGGGCGGGTATGGCCGGAAGGGCGGACGGCGGCGGTTCCGGCGGTGAGCGTGCGGCACAGCATGAAGGCAGGCACAGCGATGACGGCAGTGACAGCTGTCACCCGATGACACTGACGGCGGCAACTGCGAAATGTGACCACGGCGGCACAGGATGGCAACGTCCCCGCTACCGGTACCGCCCATGGATCCGATCGCCCCGTCGCTGGCCCGCCTGCAGCAGGTGCAGGTGCGCTATCGCGACCATACCGCCCTGCAGGGCATCGACCTGCAGGTCCGCGCTGGCCAGGTGCTGGCATTGCTGGGCCGCAACGGTGCCGGCAAGAGTACCGCGATCAGCGTGCTGTTGGGCCTGCGTCGCGCCGATGCCGGGCAGGTCGAGCTGCTCGGCGGTGACCCGCAGCAGCGCGCCAGCCGTATCGGCCTGGGCGTGATGCTGCAGAGCACCAGCCTGCCACCGATGCTGCAGGTGGACGAACTGGTGGCACAGGCCAGCGCCTGCTACCCCGACCCGATGCCGCTGCAGGAGGTGCTGCAGCGCGCTGGCCTGCAGGCACTGGCGCGCCGTCGCTACGGCCAGCTGTCCGGGGGCCAGCAGCGCGCGGTGCAGTTCGCCATCGCGCTGTGCGGCCGCCCGCGCGTGCTGTTCCTGGACGAGCCCACCACCGGCCTGGACATCCAGGCGCGGCAGGCGATGTGGCAGGCGATCCGGCAGCTGGTGGCCGAAGGCTGCGGCGTGCTGCTGACCACCCACTACCTGGAGGAGGCCGAAGCGCTGGCGCAGCAGGTAGTGGTACTGGAGCAGGGCCGGGTATTGGCCGATGCACCGCTGAGCGAGCTGCGGCTGGCCGACCGGCCGCGTCGGATTCGTTGCCGCAGTGTGCTGTCCGCCGACGACGTGCAGCAGTGGCCGGGTGTGCAGCAGGTGCAGCGCGACGGCGAGCATCTGCAGCTGCTGGCGAGCCCGGCCGAGCCGGTGGTAGCACGCCTGTTGGCCGCCGATGCGCAGCTGCGCGAACTGGAAGTACAGGGCGCGGCGCTGGCTGACGCCTTCCTCGACATGACCCGGGAGGCCGCATGAACACGCTGATCCGCGCCGCCAGTCAGCCGGTGCCCGTGTGGCGCCAGGCACTGCGCCCGTACCGCGCTGAACTCACGGCCGAACTGCGCCGCGCCTGGCGCACGCCGGCGTTCGCGGTGCCCTCGCTGCTGTTTCCGGTGTTGTTCTACCTGCTGTTCGGCGTGCTGCTGGGGCGCGGTCACGCACCGCTGTACCTGCTGGCCACCTACTGCGTGTTCGGTGCGATGGCTCCGGCCTTGTTCGGCTTCGGCGTGCAGCTGGCGCTGGACCGCGAAGGCGGCCTGCTGACCCTCAAGCGCGCGCTGCCGATGCCAACGGCGGCACCGCTGCTGGCGCGGCTGGCCATGGCGATGATGTTCGCGCTACTGGTGGCTTCGTTGTTGATCGGCGTGGCGCGCGTGTTCGGTGGCGTCCAGCTGCACGCGCTGCAGGTGCTGCAGCTGCTGGCGGTGGCCGGACTGGCGGCGCTGCCGCTGGGGGCGATCGGCCTGCTGATCGGCAGCCATGTCAGTGCCAGTGCGGCGCCAGCGATGGTCAACCTGGTCTATCTGCCGCTGGCGCTGCTGTCGGGCCTGTGGTTGCCGCTGTCGGCACTGCCCAAGGTGTTCCCGACGATGGCACCGCTGTGGCCGACCTGGCATCTGGCGCAGCTGGCGCTGCCAGTGGTCGGGCTGCCGTCGGAGGGCAGTCTCGCCGGCCATCTGCTGGTGCTGCTGGCGGTCACGGTGGTGGCGCTGCTGCTGGCACGGCGCCGCCTGCGCCGGATCGGCTGAACTGGCATGATCGGCAGCGGTCGTCCCCGCCTGGATCCTCCCGTGCCACCGAGCTGGCTTGCCTCCCTGCTGCGCCCCGCACCGGATTCGGCGGTGGCCGAGCTGCTGCGACGTGGCAAATCGCCCTGGAGCGGTGCGATCCACCTGCTGTGGTCGGTATGGATCTTCCTCACGCCGGTGCTCGGCAATGGCTTCACGCTGCGCTGGCTGCTGCTGACCCTGGCCAGCTATCCGCTGTTCCTGCTGTTCTACGCCAAGGTGATGCTGGCGCCACGGCACCATGCATGGCGCTATGCGCTGGGCATGATCGTGCTCGCTCTGGTACTGCTGCCGTGGTACCCGTCGGGTCTGAGCTACTTCGTGTTCGGCTGCGTGATGATCCGCATGAGCAGCCGGGGCGGCTGGTGGCACTACCTGCTGCAGCTCACCGGGCTGAACCTTCTGTTCTGCAGCACCGCGCTGTACTTCGGCTATCCGTGGCAGGCCATGGTGTGGATGCCGGCGGTCTCGTTCATCGTCGGGCTGGTGGTGAACGTGGAGGCCTTGAGCCAGCAGCGCGACGTCGCATTGCAGCTGTCCCAGGACGAGGTGCGGCGGCTGGCGACCACCGCCGAGCGCGAGCGTATCGGCCGCGACCTCCACGATCTGCTGGGCCATACCCTGTCGCTGATCACGTTGAAGCTGGAACTGGCGCGCAAGCTGCACGACCGCGGTGATGCGCGCGCCCGGCAGGAGATCGGCGAGGCCGAGGCCATTGCCCGCGAGGCGCTGGCACAGGTGCGCAGTGCGGTGACTGGTATCCGCGCCAGCGACCTCGCCGGCGAGCTGGCATCGGCGCGCCTGCTGCTGGAATGCCAGCAGGTGCATCTGCAGTACACGACGCCACCTGCCATGCCGGTGGACGTCGAACGTGGCCTGGCGCTGGTGCTGCGCGAGGCGGCAACCAACATCGTGCGCCATGCACAGGCGACCCGGGTGCAGGTGGATTTCATGCTTGAGGAACGACAGTTGGCGATGCAGATACGCGATGACGGCCGTGGCGGCGTGCAGGCCGAGGGCAATGGACTGTGCGGCATGCGTGAGCGGGCCGCAGCGCTGGGGGGGCAGTTGACGTTGCAGTCGCCGCGCGGGGCGGGGACAGTGCTGACGGTACGCGTGCCGTTGATGGCCGCGACCACGCCGCTGTCGTCCACATCGCTGGCGCAGGACGGTGCCGCATGATCCGCATCCTGCTGGCCGAGGACCAGGCGATGGTGCGCGGCGCACTGTCGGCGCTGCTGGGCCTGGAACCGGATATCGAGGTGCTGGGCAGCGCCGCCGACGGCGAAACCGCGTGGCGCATGCTGCAGCAGCTGCAGCCCGACATCCTGGTGACCGACATCGAGATGCCCGGCTTGTCCGGTCTGGAACTGGCCCAGCGCATCGCGCGTCACGAGCTGCCGATCAAGGTGGTGATCGTGACCACCTTCGCCCGTGCTGGCTTCCTGCGCCGCGCGCTGGAAGCGGGCGTGCTGGGCTACCTGCTGAAGGACGCACCGGCCGAGAACCTGGCCGATGCACTGCGCAAGGTGAAACAGGGCATCCGCGCGATCGACCCGCAGCTGGCTTTGGATGCATGGTCGCAGGCCGACCCGCTGACCGACCGCGAGCGCCGCGTGCTGCGGCTGGCGGGCGAGGGCCGCACCGCCAGCGAGATCGCCGAGCAGTTGGGGTTGTCGCACGGCACGGTGCGCAATTACCTGTCCGAGTGCATCGGCAAGCTGGGCGTGGCCAATCGGATCGAGGCGTATCGGCTGGCGCGGCAGAAGGGGTGGTTGTAGCGGATCATTTCCGCGCCTGCGGAGAGGTGTCACTTTCTTTGCTCGTGCAAAGAAAGTAACCAAAGAAACACACCGCCAGGTCGCGAGCCGGTGCTGCGCACCGGTGCCCTGTGCTTCTCGGTGAATCAGGGGACGGCGCCGAACTCGCTGCGCTCAAACACCGGCGCCTCTTCGCCCCTGATTCCCCTGCGATGCTCGGCTCGCTCAAGGCGGACCCAACGTCAAAGACAAAAGCTGCACCCAGTAGATCCACGCCGCGCGTGGATGCTCTTGTTGTTGATCTTGACCTTCAAGTCCGCCTTGAGCGAGCCGAGCACCGCAGGTCCGGCGAGGGCGAAGAGGCGCGGGTGTCTGAGCGCAGCGAGTTCCCGCGCCGTCCCTCGACGGACCGAGGAGCGCAGGGCATCGGCGTGCGAAGCACGCCGGCTCGCGGCCGGCGGAGCGTTTCTTTGGTTACTTTCTTTGCGCGCAAAGAAAGTGACACCCCTCCGCGGTCGCGGAAACGATCCGCCGTGAACGCCCGGCGAACCCGATCAATCCTTCCCGCGCGCCATCGCCTGGAACACCCCATCGCGCCGCACCCACAGGTGGAACAACGCCGCACCCACGTGCATCAGCACCGTGGCGAACAACACATACGCCAGCAGGCTGTGCGCATTGCGCAACGCGGCATACAGCGCCGGGGTGTGCGGCACGATCGGCGGCAGGTGCAGGCCGCCCCACAGCACGATCGGGTAGCCACCGGCCGACAGCATCGCCCAGCCGATCAGCGGCATTGCCAGCATCAGTGCATACAGCATCCAGTGCGAGGCCTTGGCGGCCATCACCTGCCACACCGGAAGATCCGCCGGCAGCGGCGGTGGGCGATGGCGCAGCCGGTTGTACAGGCGCAACAGCACCAGTACGCCGATGGCGATGCCCAACGGGCGGTGCAGGTCGATCAGCATCGGCCGCAGGTGCAGCGAGGCGACCATGGTCACGCCGACGAACAGCATGGCGATGATCATCAGCGCCATGGACCAGTGCAGCACCCGCGCCAGCAGGTTGAAGTGGCCGTTGCCGGTGCTCATCGTGCGGCCTCCTTCGGTTGCTCGACGTTGCCGGTGGCGCGCTCGCGTTCGCGGCGGTTGAAGGACTGCGAATAAACCGCCGAGCGGGCCGCCAGGATCGGATCTTCACTGCCGCGCACGCCACTGGGCAGGATCAGCGGATCGAAGTTGATCTGCCCGCAGGCGCCGTGTTCCTGCGACTGCATGCGGTCCAGGCTGAGTACGCCGGCCACGACCTGATCACGCGACTCGGACCACGGTACCGACGGATCATCGATGGCATCGCCGGGCTCGGCGGTGGTCACGACCAGGTTCCAGCGCACCGGACCATTGGCCAGGCGCTGCTGCAGTTCCTGGCTGAGGAAATCGACGCTGGCCTGCTTGCGGGTTTCCGCATCCATCTCCACCACCGGCGCCTGCGGCTGCCAGCGCCAGCGCACGGCGCGTTTCTGGCCCTGCGCGTTGGTGAACCAGAAGCTGTTGACGCTGTTGAAGGTGGTGTCGGCCCAGCTGCTGGTCCACGGCGCGGTCTTGGCCCACTGCTGGAAGGCCTGCGCACTGGGGTATCTGGCCAGCACTGCGGCCATCTTCTGCGGGTCGGGCTTGCCGGTGGCCGGGTCGGGAATGGAGGCGCGCGTCTGCTCGTAGAACGCCTCGGCGTTGGGCACGGCGAAGAACGGGAAGCTGTTCATCGCCATGCGCCATTCCTGGCCATCATCGCTGACCATCTGCACCGCGAGGCTGCGCACGCGTGCGGTGTTGTCGGCGCCGTAGGGATCGCCGCCGCCGATCGACAAGCGGCCCATCACCGGCACGCGGCGCTGCGAGAACACCCGTGCACTGGACAGGGTGGGGGCCTGCGCGCTGGGTTCGAACCAGCCGCTCACGCAGATGCCCTTGCTGTGCGCACGGCGGAACCCGGGATGGGCCGGACCGGTGGCCTCGATGGTGTCGGTGAAGCGCTGCGCGGTGAGGCGGTCACCAATCCAGCCGGCCAGCCAGGCGAAGGCCAGTGCGACGGCACCCAGGATGAGCGCGATCAGTGCGATCCAGGGCAGCGGCGAATGCCTGCGCGGTGCGTCCGCTGCCTGGCCGGCGCGGGTGTAGCGGAAGAGCGACATGGTCGGGTTCCTGCCTTCACGGAGCGTGTGGGTGGTCGACCCACACATCCTCGCAGAACCCTTCCAGGCCCGGTATTCAATTTTTCGTCAAGTTTGCCGGGGACGGCGTGCCGACGAAGGTCGGCACCCACCCGATCAGCTGTAACGCGCCTTCAGCATCGCCCACGCCGAACGCAGCGCCAGCGCTTCGCCACCGGCCGGACGGCCCGGGCGTTCGCCGTCGTTCCAGGCGTACACGTCCAGGTGCGCCCAGCGCTGGCCGTCTTCCAGGAAACGCTCCAGGTACAGCGCGGCGGTCACCGAGCCGGCCATGCGCGAACCGGCGTTGGCCAGGTCGGCGATGCCGCTGCTGAGGTAACGCAGGTAGGGGCGCCACAGCGGCATGCGCCAGACCGGGTCGCGGGTCGCGTCGCCGGCCTGCAGCCACTGCTGGGCCACGCGGTCGTCATTGCTGAAGAGCGCCGGCAGATCCGGGCCCAGTGCGATGCGTGCGGCACCGGTGAGGGTGGCGAAGTCCAGCACCAGGTCCGGCTTCTGCTCACCGGCGAAGGTCAGCGCATCGCACAGGATCACGCGGCCTTCGGCATCGGTGTTGTCGATCTCCACGCTCAGGCCCTTGCGGGTGGCGATCACTTCGCCCGGGCGGAAGGCATCCGGACCGATCGCATTTTCCACCGCCGGCACCAGCAGGGTCAGGCGCACCGGCAGCCCGCGTGCCATCACCAGGCCGGCCAGGGCCAGTGCATGCGCGGCACCGCCCATGTCCTTCTTCATGTTGCGCATGCCGTCGGCCGGCTTGATGTCCAGGCCGCCGGTATCGAAGCACACGCCCTTGCCGACCAGCACCAGTGCCGGATCGGTGTCCTTGCCCCAGCGCAGCACCACCAGGCGCGGTGCGCGGTGCGATGCGCGGCCCACGGCGTGGATCGCCGGGAAGTTCTGCTTCAGCAGTTCATCGCCGGTGATCGCTTCGACCTGCGCGCCATGCGCATCGGCCAGGGCGCGTGCGGCGTCTTCCAGCTGCTGCGGGCCCATGTCTTCGGTCGGGGTGTTGACCCAGTCGCGCACGCGCAGGCTGGCGGCGATCAGGTCGGCCACCTCGCCGGACGGTGCAGCCACCAGCTGTGCCGGTGCACGGTTGCGCTTGCGGTAACGGTCGAAGCGGTAGCTGCCCAGGCCCCAGCCCAGCTGCAGCAGCGCCAGTTCGGCGGCCGGCAGTTCGCTGGCCAGCTGCCACACGCTGCCCTCCGGCAGGGCGTGCGGGGCGTGCGCATAGCTGTAGGCATCGCCACGATCACCCACACCCATCACCGCACCGGCCAGGCCATCGCTGCCGGGCAGCAGGGCCACGCTGTGCGCGCCGGCGGTGAAACCCTGTGACGCCAGCCAGGCCTGGGTGGCGGCCGGCTGGCCGTCCTTCCAGGCGGCGAACTGCTCGCGGTCCAGCACGTACAGCGGCAGCGCTGCGGCGGTGTCGGCGGTGAAACCAGTGATCTCGCTCATGCGTCAGATACTCCGGGGTGCGGCGGCATCGAGGTTGGCGTCCAACCAGTCGGCCAGGCCGGTGAGGGTGTCGAACTGCAGGTCCGGCTGCAGTTTCGGATGGGTCCAGGTGGCTGCTTCGCGGTTGATCCAGCAGCCGCGCAGGCCGGCGGCGATCGCCCCGGCCACGTCCATCTCGGCGTGATCGCCGACGTGCAGTACCTGTGCCGGCGCCACACCCAGTCGGGTGCAGGCGGCGTGGAAGATGCTTGCCTCGGGCTTGGCCGCGCCGTGTTCGCGCGCGCCCAACTGGAAGACGAAATGATGGGCCAGGCCGATCCGCTCCAGATCGGCATTGCCGTTGCTCAGCGCTGCCACCGGCACCCGCGCGGCAATCCGCGCCAGCGCATCGATCGCATCGGGGTAGCACTCGACCTGGTTGCGCGCGGCGAAGAACACTTCGTACGCCGGCTCCAGCAGATCGAGGCTGGCGCCGCTGGCGTGCAGGGCTTCGTGCAGGGTCAGCCGACGCAGCGCGCTCAGGTCGTGGTGGAGGTGCGGATGGGCGTGGTACAGGCGCTCGCGCAGTTCGCGCATCGCCGCCACCGGATACATCTCGGCCGTGGCAGGGCTGTTTTCACGCATCCACTCGTGCAGGACCAGGTCGATGCGGGCGCCGATCGGAGCGAACGGCCACAGCGTGTCGTCAAGGTCGAGAGTGATGGCTTGGACGGGGAAATTCACCCCGCCATTCTACGCCTGCCCGCGCGGGCTTTCATGCGCGCGACAGGCAGGCGCTGTCGTCGTCAGTGGCTGCGCAGGTCGAACTGGCAGTACAGGATGGTCTGGCCGTCGAGGCGATCCACGACCAGATCATGCCGGCCCACCTGGCGGCGGTAGCTGCCTGCCACCGGTGGCGGCATCTTCGCCAGCGCGGCGACCCTGCTGATCTCCGTATTGCCGAAGTACGCCGTGTAACTGTCCACGCCATCCTCGCCACTGGAACCGTCGTAGGCGTTCACATGGGTCACCGGCAGGCCAAGCACCATCAGTGGCGCGGCCAGGGTGTAGCCATTGTCATGCTCGTCCCTGGCCTTGGCCCCGGCGGGCATCAGTACCTTGGCCATCGCATCGAACTGTTCGGGTGTCAGATGGCGCTGGCAGGTGACAGCCTCCACCAGCTGGGTGCGGGCCACGTCCGCACTGGGTGGGGCCGCGGCAAAGGCAGGGGCAGCCAGGCAGGTCAGGGCGAGGCAGCGACGCGCAAAAGAGAACATGGGGAAGGTTCCATCCTGGAAAAAGCGGGCGACTATTCTGCCAGCCCTGGCCGTCCCACCGTTCCTCTTCCGGTCCACCCAACGATGGGCGGCGGTCACTCCAGCAACCGCGCCCAACCCTGCATGCCGTCCAGCCGTGCCAGCACCAGCTTGATGCAGACCAGCAGCGGCACCGCCAGCAGCAGGCCGATCATGCCCCAGGCCCAGCCGAACACCATCAGTGCCAGGATCAGCACCAGCGGCGACAGCTTCATGCGCCGGCCCAGCACGATCGGGGTCACCATCTGTCCTTCCAGGGTGTGCAGGGCCAGGTACGCGGCCGCCGGCAGCAGGGCCTGCAGCGGGTCGCGGAACTCCACGAAGCCCATCAGCAGCATCAGTGCCACGCCGATCAGCGGGCCCACATAGGGAGCGAAGTTCAGCAGTGCGGCCACCGTGCCCCACAACAACGCTTCCTGCAGGCCGATGCCGAGCAGCATCAGGATGCCGGCAAACACCAGGCCCACCAGGGTGTTGATCACGCTGATGGTCAGCACGTAGCGCGAGACCTCGCGTTCGATCGACCGCAGGATGTCGCTGGTGAAGCGCTGCTGCTGGCGGTTCGGGAACAGCGCGATCGCCGCGCGCTGCAGGCTCTGCCCGTAGATCATGAAGAACAGGGTCAGCAGCACCACGGCCAGCACCGACGCGGCCAGTCGTGGCGCGCGCGTCAGCATCCGGTAGGGGTCGTCGAGCTGGGCGCGGATCACCTGCACCTTGCGGTTGCTGTCGCCACCGGCAACACGGGCGAAGTTCTCCGCCGCCTGGTTGGCCTGCTGCACCGGCTTGGTCAGGTCCTGCACCTGGCGGGCAATCTTGCGCAGCTGCTGCGGTGCCTCCTGCGCCCATTCCATCGCCGGTCCGATCAGCTGCACCGCCAGTGAACCGGTCACGCCCAGGCCGGCGCCGAGGATCAGCAGGGCGCCCAGCGCGCGCGGAATCCACAGCTTCTGCAGCAGGCGCAGGATCGGATTGCCGACCAGTGCGAAGAACACCGCCAGCAGCACCGGCAGGATGATGTCCTGCGCGGCCCACAGCGTGTAGCCCACCGCCAGGGTCGCCAGTACCACCAGCGACATCGGCCCGCGCGGGCGCGACGGGGGCGGCAGCGGTGCCTCCGGGTCCTGCGGATCGGCCGGTGACGGGGACAGGAGGGACTCGCTCATCGACGCACCAACCGGGAAGGGGAGCGCATTATCCGCCGGCCGTGATCGGCGCGGCGGATTCCATGGATCAACGTTCGGACAGCTCGGTGGCGGCTTCGGCCGGGCGCGGCTCGCGCAGTTCCGGTTCGGGTTCCGGCACCGGTCGCGGTGCGGGCCGTGCGTCGGTGGCGGAGGCCGCCGCCCGTGCCTGTTCGCTGGCATCGTCGGCTTCTTCAGCCGCGTCGTCGGCGGTCGCGGCGGCCTGCGCCGCCATCGCCGTGGCGAACGCCGCCTGTGCACTGGCGAACAGGTTCGAGACCGAACCGACCATCTGCAGCCAGCGCGCACCGTTGACCTTGCCCGGCACTTCCAGCTTGCCGGCGATGAAGCCACCGGCCAGGCCGACCACCACGATGCGCAGTGGTGACCAGCCCTGGCGCCAGACCTGGCTGAGCGTGGACCAGTGGTCCTGGGTCTCGCCCAGGCGCACGGTCACCACCTGTTCGCAGCGTTTCACCCGCCGCTGCAGCGCGCCGAACTTCATGGCTTGCCCTCGGGCAGCTGCACGCCGGCATCGGGGTCGTCGTCGCTGGGCTCGTCGAACAGGCCCAGGCGTGACAGCTGGCGCCGGGTGGCATGCATGCCGGTGTGGTGGAAGAAGTAGGACACCCGCCAGATCGCATAGCCGGTGACGGCCAGGCTCAGCAACGAGGTGATCAGCAGGGCCTGCAGCCAGCTCAGGCCCCAGCTCTGCAGCAGGGCGATGAGGGTGGCGGCCATCAGCAGCCAGGCCGACGCACCGAATACGATCGCCACGCCGGCCCAGGCCAGCGCACGACCGAACGCGCTGCGCGCCATCGCGAAGTCGGCCGAAGCCAACCGGCGCAGCGAGCGCACGGTGTGCTTGGCCGAATCGGCGGCGGCACGACCGGCCGCACCGACCTGGCGGATGCTCTCGTCCAGCGGCGGGGTGGCCGCCGGATCAGGCGTTTGCGCGTTGTCTTCGCTCACGCCGCGGCTTACTTGTCGCTGCTGCCGCGGGCCAGCTTGGCGATGATCCAGCCGGCAGCGAAGGCGACGCCGAACGAAGCCAACGGACGCTCACGGATCAACTCGGCGGCGCTGTCGATCAGGTCCTTGCCCTTGTCCATCAACGCGTCGACCTGCTCCTTGGCGGCGGCACCACCGAATTCGGCGGCGGCCAGGCCGGACAGCGCGCTGTCGGACAGTTCCGCCTTGACGTTGGCCTTGCCGATGCGCAGTTCGTCGCTCGCTGCACCGGTAGCGCCCTTGATCGCACCGCCGGCAGCGCTGGCGGCCTGCTTCAGGTGGGAACCGGCTTCACCCAGGTGTTCCTTCAGGTTCTCGGTATTGGTGGGGCTCATCGAATCACTCCTGTTGCGATGGGGGAACGGATGTCGGCGGTGCCGACCTGGACTGACAGCAATAGCATTGCCGGGGTATAGGGGGTGTTACGGCAGGGCGATCAGCGCATCACGAGCTGGCCCTGCTGCTGGCCATTGTTGCGCAGCACGCGTACCACCAGGGTCGGCGGGCGCTGCTGGAAATTGGCACGCCAGCTGGCCAGGTCGGCGAATTCACCCACGGTGGCGTCGGTGATGATGTCGCCCTGCTGCAGGCCGTTGGTGGCCGCGCGGCTGCCACGCTTGACCTCGCTGACCAGCACGCCGCCGACCCCCGACTGCCGCAGCGACTCGGGCAGGTCGACGAAGGTGGCACCGGTCAGCCGCGGGTCCAGGCTCTCGCCGGTGACCGCACGCGCCTGTTCCTTCAGCGTGGCCTTGATCTGCAGCGGCTTGCCTTCACGGCGCACTTCCAGCGCCAGCGGGCTGCCGACTGCGGCCAGGCCTTCCACGTTGTGCAGGGCTTCGGCGCTGTCCACGCGTTGGCCGTTGGCCGAGACCACCACATCGCCCGGCTTCAGACCGGCTGCGGCGGCGGCCGAACCGGCCAGCACGCGGGTGATCAGCGCGCCACGCGTTTCGCCCAGGCCCAGCCCCTGCGCGATCTGCGCGGTCAGGTTCTGGCTCTCCACGCCCAGCGTGCCACGCACCACCACGCCGTGCTTGACCAGCTGGTCGACCACGCTGCGCGCCAGATTGGACGGAATCGCCAGGCCCAGGCCGATGTTGCCGGCCATGCTGCCCTGCGGATTGAAGCTGGCGGTATTGATGCCGACCAGCTGGCCCTGCAGGTCGACCAGTGCGCCACCGGAGTTGCCCGGGTTGATCGATGCATCGGTCTGGATGAAGTTCTGGTAGCCCAGGCCACGGATGCCGCTGCGGCCCACCGCCGAGACGATGCCCGAGGTGACCGTCTGGCTGAAGCCGAACGGGTTGCCGATGGCCACCACGAAGTCACCCACCCGCAGCTGGTCACTGTTGCCGAGCTTGATGTCGGTCAGGTTCTGCGCCGGGATGCGGATCAGCGCGATGTCGGTATCGCGGTCCGAACCGAGGAACTCGGCCTTCACCGTGCGCCCGTCGGCCAGTGTCACCTGTACGTCATCGGCGTTCTCGATGACATGGTGGTTGGTCAGCACCAGGCCTTCCTTGGCATCGATGATCACGCCCGAGCCCAGCGATTCGTTGATGCGCTCCTGCGGAATGTCCGGGAACAGGCGGCGGAAGAACGGATCGTTGAAGAACGGGTTGCGCACGCGCACCACCTGCTTGGTGTTGACGCTGACCACCGCCGGCATCGCCTTCTCCAGCATCGGTGCCAGCGACGGCACTGCCTGTCCGGCCACCGAGGCCGGCAGCGCGGCCGTGGTCGGCAGCACCGCCGGCAGTGGCGCTGCATCGGCACGGTTGTCCAGGTGGGCATTGATGCCGGTGGCAACGAAGCCACCGAAGGCGGCGGCGATTGCGAGCGTGAGCAGGGTGGGAAGCGGTCGCATGGTTGTCGGTTCGCTGGCGTGGGTGGGGGCGGTTCGGCCCTACGGTAAAACAAGCTGAATGAGTGTGTCGCGATCTGGATAAATGCGCCATGAAAACCGCGTGCATCGAAGGGGGCGGCGGAGCCCGGAAACGGGGGTATGGCGACACCCGGGCAGGTGATTCGTGCGCCACTCAAGGCCAACGCGTGCCGCGCTGACACAGGCGGATACTTGCGCAGTTCCGCGCAAGCCGGTGCCGCAATGCGCCACGATGCATGCCGGACGCTGCATCCGTGCACGTGCGCGCGACGACTGCCAGGCAGTGCGCGGTTCGTGTGGCGCAGTACTGAAAAAAAGGGGTTTGCTGCAAACCACAGGCGATGACCGGGGCCGTTGCCTACTCCATCTGCGTCGCAGCAGATGCGATTGCTGGCGCATGCCCCGTTCCACGATCGTCAATGTCGGTATAGCATCGCCCCGTTTTGATACTTAAGGCCCCCAGGAGGGCAACATGAGCAACGGTAATGGTGTGTCGGTCGTGACCGACGCTGTCGAGAACGTGAAAGAAACCGCCACCAACGTCGGCGAGACCATCGCCCACGCTGCCGAAGACGCAGTGAAGTCGGTCAAGAAGACCGTCAAGCGCGCCACCAAGGCTGCCGGCACCCGCGTTGCCAAGGCCAAGAAGGCCGTGGCCAAGGTCGAGAAGACTGTCGCCAAGAAGGCCGAGAAGGCTGCCAAGTCGGTCGGCAAGACCGTTGCCAAGGCCAAGAAGAAGCTGGAAGCCGCCAAGAAGAACGCCAAGGCCGAAGCCGCTGCCCTGAAGAAGGAAGTGGCCAAGAAGAAGGCGGCTGCAGGCAAGGCCGCGACCAAGAAGGCCGCCGCTGCCAAGAAGACCACCAAGGCCGCCACCAAGGCTGCCGGCAAGAAGGTCGCCACCGTGAAGAAGGCCGCCACCAAGAAGGCTGCCGTCGCCAAGAAGACCGTTGCCAAGAAGACCGCGGCCGCCAAGAAGGTTGTCGGCAAGAAGGTCGCCACCGCCAAGAAGGCTGTGGCCAAGAAGACCGTCGCCGCCAAGAAGGTCGCCGGCAAGAAGGTCGTGGCTGCGAAGAAGGTTGTCGGCAAGAAGGTTGCCGCCACCAAGAAGGTCGCCACCAAGAAGACCGCCGCTGCGAAGAAGGTTGTCGGCAAGAAGGTTGCCGCCACCAAGAAGGTCGCCACCAGGAAGACCGCGGCTGCCAAGAAGGTTGTCGGCAAGAAGGTCGCTGCGACCAAGAAGGTCGTCGCCAAGAAGGCAGCGCCGCTGAAGAAGGTCGCCGCCAAGAAGGCTCCGGCCAAGAAGGCTGTTGCCAAGAAGGCACCGGCCAAGGCCGTGCGCAAGGTCGCCAAGCGCAAGTAATCGCGCCGTGACCGAAGGCCCTGTCACCCCTGGGTGGCGGGGCCTTTCGCGTTTCTGGGGCGCTGTCTGGGGCAAGATGCAGGTTCTTCCCGCCGGAGCCCCGATCATGCGCGGTATCGACTTCAGTTCCTGGCAGGGCGTGCTGTCCACCTTGGCCGGCCTGGTCCTGATCACCCTGTTGGGCGTGGGCATCCGCCTGCTGGTGATGCAGACCCTGCAGCAGCGCCGCGAGCGCGAGAACCGGCAGATCAACGAACGGCTGCGCACACTGATGGCCGCCTACAAGACCCTGGGCGGTTCGTTCACTGGCGAACTGGGCGTGGACCCCAGCCATCGCCGCGACCTGCGCCAGCGCGAAGATGCCGAAGGCATCGCCGAGCCGCGCTCGGATCGGGCGCGCCGCATCCGTGATGCCGTCGAGGCCGCGTTGTCGGACATCCTGCTGCTGGGCACCGACGAACAGGTGCGGCTGGCCACGCGTGCCGCCAACGAACTGGCACAGGGACGGCCGGTGCATACCCACGAACTGGTTGTCTCGCTGCGCGACTTCGTGCGCGAAGCGCTGGATCTGGCACCGATTCCCCCCGACCTGCAGATTCCACCGCAGGGACCGACCCGGCCCGGTGCCAGTGGGGGCGGCAAGGGCCGCAATGATGGCGATGCCAAGGGCGGCCGTGCGGGTGGTGGTGGAGGCGGCGGTGGAGGAATGGGCGCTGGCATGGGCGGCATGGGCCTCGGCGCCGGCGCCGCACTGGGCGCCGGCCATGCCGCTGCCGGCGATGAGACGGACGCGCGCTGAGCACGTCCGCCGGGTTCAGCGCGTCAGCTCGTAGATCGGCACGAAGCCGCCGTAGATCATCCGTGCGCCGTCGAACGGCATCGGATTCTTCGTTGGATCAAACCGCGGGTCTTCCATCATCTTCTTCATGCCGGCGTCGCGGGTCGGCTTGTCCGGCCATTCGATCCAGGAAAACACCACCGTCTCATCCGGCGTGGCTTTCACCGCGCCGAAGAAATCGGTGGTCTTGCCGTGCGGCACGTCATCGCCCCAGCACTCGACCACGCGCAGCGCGCCGTACTCGATGAAAACGGGATCACCTGTGCGTGCATGGGCGAGGAACTTCTCCTTGTTGGCGGTGGGCACCGCCAGGACGAAACCATCGATGTAGCTCATTGCCTGCCTCCGGATGGACCGTGCCACATGCACGGCCTTCAAGTACCCGACGAACCAGCGCGTCGGGGATCGACATCCCGCGTGTGCCTGTTCAGCCCGGGCCACCCGGGAGCGGCGCCAGCACCGTATCCGGCGGTTCCCGGCCGGCCAGGTGACGCACGAAGTAGTCCCACATGCGGTGCGTGTAGGTGGCGTCGTTGCGGAACAGTTCGTGGTCCTGCCGGGCCAGGTACAACAGGTCGTAGCGGCGCTGGGCCGTGTTCAGGGCCGCAGCCAGCTGCAGGGTCAGCGCCGGTGGCGCGTTCTCGTCCAGTTCGCCGTAGACCAGCAGCAGGTGCCCGCGCAGGTTGCCGGCCAGCGCGGCATTGTCGAGCCCGGCAAAGGGCGCTGGCACGCCATCGGCCATGGCCGTAGCTGGCAGCACGCCACCGAACAGCCGGTCCATGCCGTGCAGGGCGCCGCCGTACATGCCCTGGAAATTGTGGCTGCCGGCCGAGGCCACGCCCACCTTGTAGAACGCCGGGTAGCGCAGCAGAGCACGCGCCGCACTGTAGCCGCCGAACGAATGCCCGTAGATGCCGACCCGCTGCAGGTCGATCCCCCGGTAGCGTTCGCCCAGCTGGTGCAGTGCAGCCACATGGTCATCCAGCTGCACATCGGCACCGTGCAGGAAGCTGCTGTCATGGAACGCCTTGTCGCGGCCGCCGGTGCCGCGCGCATCGATGCTGACCACCACGAAGCCGAGCTCGGCCAGGCTGGCGCGGGATACCGGGTTCTGGGCCGAAACCGCTTCGGCATAGGTCACTGGCGCATTGCTGATGAACGCACCGCCGTACATCGCGTCGATCACCGGGAAGCTACCGTCATCGCGGTAGTCGCGGGGCAGGTAGACGGTGGCGAAGATCGGCGTGCGCCCGTCGGCGGCCAGCAGCCGCTCGCGCCGCGGCGGTCGCCAGCCAGCAGCAATGACCGCCTGTGGATCCGCAGCCTCCAGCACCATCACTTCGCGGCCATCGTTGCTGGCACGCAGCACCGTACGTGGCGGCTGAGCGAGGCTGGACACCGTATCCACCAGATAGCGGCCGCCGGGCGACAGCGCCTGCGGTGCGCGTCCACCGAACAGCATGCCGGTGCCGGCATCGGCCAGGTGGTCATTGCCATCGGCAGCCAGGCGCTGCACCGGTCCACCCTGCAGCGATACCCGGTACAGGCCACGCACGTAGGGATCGCCGCCCTCGACACCACCGGCACTGAAGTACGCCCAATCGCCTGCGCTGTCCACGCCAACCAGGTCACGTACCGCCCAACGGCCACGGGTCAGCTGGCGCATCACCTTGCCGTCGGACAGGCGCACCCGGTACAGATGGCCCCAGCCATCACGCTGCGAGAACCACACGGCCGTGTCCTGGCCGGGCAGGATCGCAACCGAGGCACGGTTGTAGGAGTACAGGCTGAGCTGCAGGCGCGCGTCGCCGGCTTCTTCCAGCACGGTGCGCAGCGCACCGCTGCCGGCATCGATCTCCACCAGGCGCAATCGTCGTGGCACGCCGAAGTGCGCGATCGCGGCATACAGCCGGTGCCCATCCCATCCCAGCACGCCGGCCTCGCTGAGGGTGTTCCAGCCCTCGGGCAGGGTGATGTCCAGTTGCCGACCGCTGCGTACATCGACGATGTACAGGCTGTCATGCACCTGCTGTGCATCGCCCAGCAATCCCAGTTTCACCGTATGCACGCGGGGCCGCGCGCCGCTGGCCGGGGTGCTTTCCAGATAGGGGTAGTCCTGCAGTGCACGTTCGTCGTAGCGGACGCCGGCAACATAGCGCCCATCGGGCGACCAGCCGACGGCGAACGGCCGCGCCGGCATCCGGCCCTGGCTGCGCGGAATACCGCGCAGGGTGAAATCGGGCAGTACACCATAGCCATGGCCCGCTACACCGCCGGTGGTCAGCGCCCGCGGCGCCTGTCGGCGTTGCTGCAGCCATAAATTGTGGTCGCGTACCTGCAGCCAGGCCTCGCCGTCGGGTGCTGGCAGTGCATCGGCAGGGGGCGCGGCATCCTGAGCCTGCGTGCACTGCCAACGTGGCCACTGGCAGTCGATGCCGGTTTCACCGCTGAAGCGCAGGCGCAGGCCATCGGCCAGCACCTGCACATTGACCAACCGCAACTGTTGCCCGTTCACCCCCAGGGGGCCCGCAGCACTGTCCAGCGCAGTGCGATCGAACAGGATCTGCCGGGTGGCCCGCGCCGGATCGACCAGCACACCCTCGCGCCGGCCCTGGTCGTCTTCGCGTTCGTACCAGAACCGGCCATCGGCCAGCCAGTTCGGCAGGAGCGAGGCATTGCGCAGCGCACCGCGCAGGTGACTGTCGTGCACGCGCTCGGCGCGCTGGTAGTCGGAAGGCTGCAGCGGCTGTGCCGATACAGTGGAAGACACGCCGATGAAGGCGAGGACGGCAGCGCAGAACGGGAACCGCAGCGGGGCAGGCACGCGCAAGGCAACCTCCTGTTGCAAGGGTCAGCGGAACTCAAATGCACGCGCGCCGCGCGCGTATGCCAGACGCAGCCTGAATCAAGGCAAAAAATTCAGCAATGCGAAGACCGCTGTTTTCAGGGAGCGTTGTGGCGAATAACGGAGAATTTACATTCCCGATGCGATGGCGCCCTGGCGCTGCTGCACACCATAAGAAAGTAAAGGTGTACCCCCATGAAGAATTCGCTGATTGCTCTGGCCCTGGCCGCTGCCCTGCCGTTCACCGCCTCGGCTGCTGAGAACCTGTCCTACAACTACGCCGAAGCCGACTACGCCAAGACCGACGTCGATGGCATCAAGGCTGATGGCTGGGGCGTGAAGGGTTCCTACGCCTTCCTGCCGAACTTCCACGCCTTCGGCGAATACAACCGCCAGGAAATCGACCACACCAACCTGAAGGTTGACCAGTGGAAGATCGGTGCCGGCTACAACGTTGAAATCGCTCCGAGCACCGACTTCGTTGCCCGCGTTGCCTACCAGAAGTTCGACCCGAAGCACGGTCTGGACTTCAACGGCTACAGCGCTGAAGCCGGTATCCGCACTGCCTTCGGCGCCCACGCCGAGGTCTACGGCATGGTCGGCTACGAAGACTACGCCAAGAAGCACGGCGTCAATCCGGATGGCCAGTGGTACGGCCGCCTGGGTGGTCAGGTCAAGCTGAACCAGAACTGGGGCCTGAACGGCGAGCTGAAGATGAACCGTCACGGCGACAAGGAATACACCGTCGGCCCGCGCTTCAGCTGGTAATTGCTGCCTCGGCGCGATTGCGCGCTGGAAAAGCCTCGACAGGCCCGGCTCTTGCCGGGCCTGTTGCGTTTGCGATGGCGCAAAACAGAATGTTATCTGACTGGTGGCGCACCCGGGGCGAGCATTGCAAGGAATTGGATTCCGCCGCTGCGGGCGCCGCCCTACGGTGGATGTCCCATGTTGCCTGGACATGCCGCGATGCCGCCGATTCTTCCTCCCCTGCTTCCTGATCGGCCGCGTCGCCTGGCGCTGCTGGATCCGCACCCGGTATTGCGGTTGGGCGTGGAAGTACTGCTGCGGCAACACAGTGGCGTGCAGGTTCGGGTGAGCCTGTCCAACGAGGCCGACCTGCTGCAGCTGCTGGAGCACAGCCCGAGCTGCGTCGACCTGCTGCTGACCGACGCGTTGCCGATGGGCGACGTGGGCGATGGATTGGCCTTGTTGCGGGTACTGTCGCAGCGCTGGCCGGCACTGCCGGTGCTGGTGTTGTCGGCGCACTGCAACGCCAGCACGGTGACCACCGCGATGCGCGCCGGTGCGCGCGGCTTCCTGTCCAAGTCGACGCCACCGGAAACGTTGCTGCGCGCCATCGACGTGGTCGCTCGAGGAGGGCGCTTCGTGCCACCGGAACTGCGTGAGGAGCTGAAGCTGCCACGCACACGCCGGGCATCCGCACCGGTGCTGGCGCCGCTGAGCCAGCGCGAACGTGAAGTGCTGAGGCTGGTGCTGAAGGGCTTCAGCACCAGCGAAATGGCCGTGCGATCGGGGCGCTCGGCCAGCACGATCAGCTCGCAGAAAACCTCGGCCTACCGCAAGCTTGGCATCCGCGGCGATGGTGACCTGTTCCGCTTCCGCCACCTGCTGGAATGCGGATGAGCGGCGTTACTCGCCCTGGTACTGCTTTTCTTCCACCAGCGCCGAACCGGCCACGCGGTTGATCTCGTTCTTCACCTGCACGCGCTCGCCATTGGTGCCATAGACGCCGCGTGCCAGCTGGATGAAGGCATCGTCGAACACCTGGGCCGCTTCCTTGTCGCGCAGCTGGTCCTGGATGTCCCACATGCGCTCGTTGATCGCCTTCAGCTGCTGCTTCAGCACGGCCAGCGCCGGCTGTGCCTGCAGCTGCTGCTGCAACAGGGGCAGCAGGCCGTCCAGCTCGGTGCGCACGTTGCTCAGCTTGGCCGCATCGTCGATGCGCTCGGCCTTGATCTCGAGAATGGTGATCTTGTCGATCAGCTCGCCGATCGATACCGGGGTCAGGATGGCGTCCACGCGGTTGGTTCCTGGAAACAAGGCGCCATGATACCGCGCCGTTGGCGCGTGGCCCCGATCCACGGGATTTACGCCGAATTTGCGCCGCAGGCCAGGCAGCACCCTCGATCCGTTACGGGCACGCGCCCGACACTGCCGTCCCGGCGGCGCGACCGCCTTCGACGAGGAACACAGTGCAGTGAACAGCAAGGGGATGATGGCGGCGGTGGTGGCCGCCCTGGCAGGGCTGCTTGGCATCGGCAGCGCGCAGGCACAGGTGCAGGTCAGTGGCAGTGCTGCATTGACCAGCGATTACGTGTGGCGCGGCAGCTCGCAGAGCGATGGCGACCCGGCGGTGCAGGCCGGCGCGAAAATCTCGATCCCGTCGGGCTGGTATGCCAGCGCCTGGGGTTCCAACGTTTCGTTCAAACCGGACAATGGCGCGCGCAGCGAGTTCGACCTGGTGGCGGGTTGGTCCGGCGCGCTGGCACCGGACTGGACACTGGATGCCAACCTGACCCGTTACGTGTACCCGGGTACCGGCCGCGCGCTGGACTGGACCGAGCTCAACACCACGTTGACCTGGAAGCAGCGCGCCTGGCTGCAGGTCGCCCATTCCAGCGACGCACTGGCCGGCGGCCATCGTGGCACCTACGCCCAGCTGGGCGTGCGCGTGCCGCTGCACGAGCGCTTCCGCCTGGAAGCAGCGGTGGGCCAGTACTGGCTGGCCACCGCACAGGGCCCGGACTACCTGCATGGCCAGCTCAGTGCCATTGCCACGCTGACTCCAGCATGGGAGCTGCGCGCCACCGTGCATGACACCGACAACGCGGCCAAGCGCCTGTTCCCCGGCAATGCCGGTGGACGGTGGGAGCTGGCGCTGCAGGGCAGCTTCTAGTTCGACGACACCGCTTGGCGCGCACGCAGCGCGCCAGGCAGCCACAGCAGCAGGGCCAGCACGGCCACCGTGGCACCGGCCACGCAGACGCCGGTCCAACCGTAGCGCTGGTAGACCTGTGCCGACAGCAGCGAACCCAGCGAACCGCCGATGAAGTAGCCGGTCATGTAGCCGGCATTGAGGCGATTGCGTGCCGCAGGCTGCAGCGCGTAGATCAGGTTCTGATTGCTGACGTGCAGCAGCTGCGCAGCCAGGTCCAGCACCACCACGCCGACCAGCAGCGCCAGCAAGGAGTGCGTCGACAGCCCCAGCGGCAGCCACGAGAGCAGCAACAGCACCAGCGCGATGGCGGTGGCGCGTCCGGTCTGGCCGCGGTCGGACATGCGGCCGGCCAGACCGGCCGCCAGCGTGCCGGCCGCACCGACCAGCCCGAACAGGCCGATGGTGGCGTCGCTGTAGGCGTACGGAGGCTGCGCCAGCAGGAACGCGAGCGGGGTCCAGAAGATCGCGAACATGGCGAAGCTGCAGGCGCCCAGCAGCGTGCGCTGGCGTAGTACCGGTTCCTGCACGAACAGCACGCCGATGGAGCGCAGCAATGCGAAATAGCCGAGGCCGGCGCTGTGGTGGAATCGCGGCAAGCCGCGCTGCAATGCCAGTGCGGTCAGCACCAGGGTGCCAGCAGCGATCGCATACACCAGGCGCCAGTCGCCCAGGCTGGAAAGCAGGCCGGCCACGGTGCGCGCCAGCAGGATGCCCAGCAGCAGGCCACTCATCAATGTGCCGACCACGCGGCCACGATGTTCCGGCGCGGCCAGCGTGGCCGCGAACGGTACCAGCACCTGGGCGACCACCGAGAACAGGCCGGTGATCGCGGTGCCCACCAGCAACCAGGTCAGTGACGGCGCGCAGGCACTCATCACCAGGCCACCGGCCGACAGCAGGCTCATCACCACGATCAGGCGGCGGCGCTCGAACAGGTCACCCAGCGGCACCAGCAGGATCAGCCCGGCGGCATAGCTCAGCTGTGCGGCAGTAACCACCATGCCGACCTGGCCGAACGGCACGCCGAAGGCATCGGCGATGGTGTGCAGCAGCGGTTGCGCATAGTAGTTGCTGGCCACGGCCACGCCGGTGGCGACCGACATCAGCAGTACCTGCCAGCGGTGCAGAGGGGGGAGGGACGGGCTCACGCGGTGTTCCAGGAAGCGGGAGTGCACAGTGTCCGCCTGCTGCGATCATGATGGAAATGAATCATCATCATCCCTGTCATCTGAAAATGAGATGGTTGCATGAATCTCAAGCAGCTCGAATTCGCCGTGGCGCTGGCCGAAGAGGGCAATTTCACCCGTGCGGCCGAGCGCTGCCACGTGGTGCAGTCCGCGCTCAGCCACCAGATCGCCCATCTTGAACAGGAACTGGGCACAACGCTGTTCGAGCGCCTGCCGCGCCAGGTGCGGGCCACCGCCGCCGGCGAGGCGTTGCTGGTGCACGCACGCCAGGTGCTGGCCAGCCTGCGCCATCTGCGCGCCGACGTGGCCGCCGTCAGTGGCGAGGTGCGCGGGTTGCTGGCCATCGGGCAGATCTCTTCGCTGACCGGCATCGACGTCGTGGCGATGCTGGCGGCCTTCCAGCAGGTGCACCCGCAGGTGGAGTTCCAGTTGCGCGTGGACAAGAGCGAAGACCTGATCGCACAGGTGCAGTCGCGCGCGCTGGATGTGGCACTGGTCGGTCTGGCGCCTTCGGCAGCGCTGGACGGCGTCTGCCACCAGGTGCTGCAGGAGGAGGATCTGGTAGCGGTACTGGCGCCGTCGCACCGGCTGGCCGGGCGCAAGCGGCTGCCATTGACCGCACTGCAGGATGAAGCGCTGGTCGACTTCCCGCGCGGCACCGGTGCGCGCCGGCAGACTGACGATGCCTTCGCCGCCGCTGGCCTGCCGCACACGGTGCGTTTCGAGGTCAATCTGATGGAACTGATCGAGCGCTTCGTCCGCCATGGATTGGCGGTCGGCATCGTGCCGGCGTTGATCGCCGAAGGTTTCCAGGGCGTGGTTCAGATTCCACTGCAGCCGACCCCGACCCGGCGCGTGCACCTGGTCTGGCAGCGGCTGCCGACACCGGCGGCGCGGGCGTTCGTCGAGGCCGTGCTCAGCCGCGCAGGCGCAGGCTCAGGCCCTTGAGGAAATTGCGCAGCATCTGGTCCAGGCAACGCCGGTAGTTGGTGTGCCCGGGCTGGCGGAACAATGCGCCCACTTCCGACTTGGACACGTTGAAACCTGCGCTGGCAAAGATCTCCATCAGATCGACGTCGCGCAGCTGGAAGGCCACGCGCAGCTTCTTCAGCACCAGGTTGTTGTCGATGCGGGTTTCCACCGCACGCTGCGGCTGGCTCTCGTCGCGACCGCGCAGGTGCACGATCAGGCCGTCGAGGAAGTGGGCCAGCGCGCTGTCGTTCATCGCCTCGAAACCGGCTTCGTCCTCGCGGCGCAGCCAGGCTTTCACCTGCTCGGTATCCACGGCGAAGGCCGGGTCGGCCATCTGGCACAGGGTGACCACGTGCTGGTCACCCAGGTCCAGGGAGTAGCGCACGCTGCGCAGGACATCATTGTTGATCATGGCCCAATTGTACCGGTCACCCCGACAGGTGGGGTCAGATCCCTTTGTGGAGCAAAGGGATCTGACCCCTGGATCTGGCTGATCCGGCAACACAGAGACCAACCGACGGTGCCAGAATGGGGGTCTGGTTTTCCCCCTGGAGTTGCCTGATGACCCGCACTGTCCTGATTACCGGCGCCACGTCCGGCTTCGGCGCCGCCGCCGTTCACCGCTTCGCCCAGGCTGGCTGGAAGGTGATTGCTACCGGCCGCCGCAGCGAACGCCTGCAGCCGCTGGTCGAGCGCTACGGCAAGGACGTGGTGCACGCCGCCGCCTTCGACATCCGCGATCCGGTGGCGATGGAGGCGGCCCTGCTGGCGCTGCCGCCGGCCTTCGGCGAGATCGACCTGCTGGTCAACAACGCTGGCCTGGCGCAGGGCACCGCGCCGGCACAGAGCGCCAAGCTGTCGGACTGGACCACGATGATCGACACCAACATCACCGCGCTGGTGACCCTGACCCACCGCCTGCTGCCGCAGCTGGTGGAGCGCAAGGGCGCGATCATCAACATTTCGTCGGTGGCCGGCGTCTACCCGTACCCGGGCGGCAACGCCTACGGTGGCACCAAGGCTTTCGTCAGCCAGTTCTCGCTGGGCCTGCGCTCGGATCTGCACGGCACCGGTGTGCGCGTGACCACGATCGAGCCGGGCATGGCCGAAACCGAGTTCACCGTGGTGCGTACCCATGGCGACCAGGCCGCGTCGGACAAGCTCTATACCGGCGCCAACCCGATGACCGCCGAGGACATCGCCGAACAGATTTTCTGGGTGGCAAGCCTGCCGCCGCACCTGAACATCAATCGCCTGGAACTGATGCCGGTCAGCCAGTCGTTCGCCGGTTTCCAGGTCGCCCGCGAGGGTTGATGGCCGTTTGTAGCGTCGAGCCATGCTCGACTCCACGGAAACAAAAAAAAAGCCGGGCGATGCCCGGCTTTTTCATTCACATCGGCAGGCTTACTGCGCCTTGATCGCCATCGCCTGCAGGCCGGTGCCATCCAGCTTCTGCTTGGCTTCGGACAACTCGCCGGCACTGCCGTACGGGCCCATGCGCACGCGGTATACGGTCTTGCCGTTGATCTGCGCCGACTCCACGCGTGCCGCCAGGCCCATCATGGCCAGCTTGGCCTTGGTGGCTTCGGCGTCGCCGGACGCACCGAAGGCACCTGCCTGCAGGATGTAGCGGGCGTTATCGGCGGCCGCCGGTGCAGCAGCGGTAGCGGCCGCCGGCGTCGCCGATGTAGCGGCCGCGGTTTCCGCGCGCGGCGCCGGGGTGGTGGCCACCGTGCTGGTGGACGCCGGTGCGGTGCTGGCCGACGGGGTTGCCGCGGCTGGGCGCTCGCTCAGCGGTGCCGGCAGCGGACGGTTGGTCGCGGTCACCGGTGCGGTGCTTGCGACGCTGGCCGTTGCGGTCGGTGCCGGAGTGGCCGCACTGGCCGGCGGTACCGGCTTGCCTTCCAGCGCGGCCTGCGCGCGCGATGCTTCGGCCTTGGCCCGGCGCTGGTCCTCGGCGCGCGCGCTGGCGGCCAGTTCGGCGTCGGACATTTCCACTTCCTTGCCCGGCAGCAGGGTGTAGAAGTCGTACTGCGTCGCGGCGGGCTTCTCCGGTTCGGCCGGCTTCGGCGTGGCCGGCTGCGCGGCCGGCTGGCTGCCGACATCGCTGTCGGCATCAGCGACCGGGGCCGGCTGCGCGTTCGGGTTCGGCTGCGGACCGGCGCGCAGGAAGCCATCGCCTTCGCCCTTGAACAGGTTCGGCGCCGCCAGGAACACCACGGCGGCGATCGCCACACCGGCCACCAGCCACACCCATCCGGGTGTGCCCTGGCTGCTGCTGTTGCGTCGTGCCTGGGTTTTGCCGCGTCGTGCTGCCATGTGTACTGCGTCTCCTGATGCTTACATTTTTTCCGGGGCACTCACGCCCAGGAGTTCGAGGCCGTTGGCCAGCACCTGGCGCGCCGCGCAGGCCAGGGTCAGCTTGGCGTTGCGATCGGCGGCGTCGTCCACCAGCACCGGCGTCCCGTGATACCACGTGTGGAAGGCATGCGCCAATTCACGCAGGTACTGCGCCACCAGGTGCGGCTCCAGCGCCACGCCGGCCGCTTCCACCACTTCCGGATACCGCGAGATCTCGTTCATCAGCACCAGCGAGGCATCGTCGGCCAGGCGGCCGAGATTGGCCAGGCCATTGCCCTGCTCGTACACCAGGCCCTTTTCCTGGGCCTGGCGCAGCAGGCTGCAGACGCGGGCGTGTGCGTACTGCACGTAGAACACCGGATTGTCGTTGCTCTGCTGGCGTGCCAGGTCGATGTCGAAGGTCAGCTGCGAATCGGGCTTGCGCGCGATCAGGAACCAGCGGGTCGCATCGCGGCCGGCCTCTTCGATCAGGTCGCGCAGGGTGAAGTAGCTGCCGGCACGCTTGGACAGCTTCACTTCCTCGCCGCCGCGCATGACGGTGACCATCTGGTGCAGCACGTATTCCGGCCAGCCCTGCGGGATGCCCACTTCCATCGCCTGCAGGCCGGCGCGCACGCGCGCCAGCGAGCCGTGGTGATCGGCGCCCAGTTCGGTGATCGCGCGCTCGTAGCCGCGCTGCCACTTGGACAGGTGGTAGGCCACGTCCGGCACGAAGTAGGTGAAGGTGCCGTCGGACTTGCGCATCACGCGGTCCTTGTCGTCACCGAAGTCGGTGCTGCGCAGCCACAGCGCGCCGCCTTCCTCGTAGGTATGCCCCGAGGCCTGCAGCTTGGCCACGGCCTCGGCGACCTTGCCATCGGCGTACAGCGAGCTTTCCAGGAAGTAGATGTCGAAGTCGACGCCGAACGCGGCCAGGTCCAGGTTCTGCTCGTTGCGCAGGTACGCCACGGCGAAGCGACGGATCGCCTGCACGTCGTCCGCATCCTTGGCGCCGACCACCAGGGTGCCTTCGAGGTCGACGCTGGCGCCGGCCATGTAGGCGCGGGCGACGTCGGCGATGTACTCGCCGCGGTAGCCGCCTTCCGGCCAGCCGTCCTGGTCCGGCGCAATGCCCTTCACGCGGGCCTGCACCGACAGCGCCAGGTTCTCGATCTGCACACCGGCGTCGTTGTAGTAGAACTCGCGCTTGGCGTTCCAGCCGTTGGCATCGAGCACGCGGGCCACGCAGTCGCCGATCGCCGCCGCGCGGCCATGGCCGACATGCAGCGGGCCGGTCGGGTTGGCCGACACGTACTCCACGCCCACCGTGCGGCCATTGCCGGACAGGTTGCGGCCGTAGTCGTGGGCTTCCTTGATGACCGAGGCGGCTTCGCGCTGGTACGCGGCCGGGGCCAGGTAGAAGTTGATGAAGCCGGGGCCGGCGATCTCGACCTTGCTGACGTCCTCGCTGCGCGGCAGCGCCTCGACCAGCGCCTGTGCCAGTGCGCGCGGATTGCTGCGCGCGGCCTTGGCCAGCAGCATCGCGGCGTTGGTGGCGAAGTCGCCGTGGTCACGGGTCTTCGGGCGCTCGACCACGAAGTCCGGCGGCAGGGAGTCGGCGGGCAGGGTGCCATTGGCGCGCAAGGCTTCGATGCCTTGGCTGATCAGGGCGCGGAGGAGATTTTTCACGAGGCCTGCTGTGAGAATGAGCGGCGGAATCGCCCATTTTAGCGCAGATACCCGCGCCCACGCTGACCAGAACATGCCTGCGGGGGCTCCTGCCTGCCCCCGGCCAAGGCCGCTCAGCCGAACAGGCGTGGCTGGGGCGGGGACAGCAGGCCCCGTTCAGCAAACGAAACGGGGCGGCCCTCGCCGACCACGAAGTGGTCCAGCAGGCGTACGTCCACCAATGCCAGTGCCTGCTGCAGTTCGTCGGTGATGCGGGTATCGGCGCCAGAGGGCTCCGGGTCGCCGGAGGGATGATTGTGGCTGAGGATCACCGCGGCCGCATTGTGCAGCAGGGCTCGCCGCACCACCTCGCGGGGATAGACCGGGGCAGCATTGATGGTGCCCTGGAACAGCTCCTCGCAGGCAATCAGGCGGTGGCGGTTGTCCAGGAACAGCGCCATGAAGATCTCGCGGGCCTGGCCACGCAGGCGGTGCTGCAGGTAGCGGCCGACCGCGGCCGGGTTGTTGCCGACCGCCTCGCCCTGTTGCAGCTCGGCGGCGAGGTAGCGGTGGGCCAGTTCCAGCCCGGCGGCCAGTGCACAGCTTCTTGCCGGGCCCAGTCCCGGCAAACGGGCCAGTTCGCGGGCCGGGCGGTCCAGCAGCACTCGCAGGGGACCATGTGCCTGCAGCAGGTCGCGCGCGGTCTGCACCGCGTCGCGTCCACCGAAGCCGGAGCCGAGGAACAGCGCCAGCAGCTCGGCGTCGGACAGCGTGGCAGGGCCGCGCGCGATCAGCTTCTCGCGGGGACGTTCCTGTTCGGGCCAGTCATGGATGGGCATGCCTGCATCATCGCCAGTGCAGGCGATGCGTCCCATCAGGGCAGGGCGCACGTCCGGGTCGGCCGTTGCCTCAGTCGCGTCGCGACTGCAGGTAGGCGAACAGCTCCTGGTTGTTCTGCAGCCCCAGCTTGCGCTTGGCCTCGGCCTTCTGCCGGCTGATCGTCTTCGGGCTGCGGCCGCAGTGGACGGCGATGGCGTTTACCTTCAGCCCGGCGGCCAGCAGGTCCAGCACTTCCTGCTCGCGGGCCGACAGCGCCGCCGGTTCACGCGCGAACATCAGGTCGCGCGCCTGCAGGTGGTGGCGCAGCTGCTGCGAGACGAACACCTGCCCGGCCATGGCCGCGTTCAAGGCCTGCGGCAACTCGCCGAAATCGGCGCATTTGTCGACCAGGCCGCTGACACCCTCACGCAGCAGGCCATCGAGCAGGCCGGGGTGGCGGGCGCCGGTAAGCACCACTACGGGCATGCCCGGGTGGCGTGCGCGCAGTTCAGCGATCAGTTCCGGGCCATCCGGGCCGGTGCCGGGCATGGAGAGGTCGGTCAGTACCGCGTCGCAACCGTGGTGCTCGACCAGCTGCAGCAGCTGGGCGCCGTCCCGCGCGCTGCCGACGACCTCCATCAGATGGGTCTGCAGCACGATGCGGATGCCGTGCAGGACGACGGGATGGTCGTCGGCGATGATGATGCGCGGGTGCACGCGGAATCCTCGAAAAGCGAAGCGGCACACCTGCGGTGGCCACTGACGATTCTGCAAACGTGACCGGCCTACAGGTATAGGAAAGTTCCGAATCGCAGTGACTTGAACCCCGGAAGCGCCGTGGTGCAAGTCCCATCTGCTGATAGCCGCCCGCTATGTGCGTTGTGCACCGGGACATTACCGACCATCGGGTAAGCTAATGCCCTCGTTTGCACAGGAATTCCAGGTGGCTGACTCCCCCAACGCTTCCCCCGCGCCCAGCCGCGCGCTGGAAGGCCAGAAACTGCTGTTGTGCGTCGGAGGCGGGATCGCGGCCTACAAGGGCCTGGAACTGGTGCGGCGCCTGCGTGACGCGGGCGCCCAGGTGCAGGTGGCGATGACCGCCGGCGCCCAGCAGTTCGTCACCCCCCTCAGCTTCCAGGCCCTGTCCGGGCAGCCGACCCGCACCACGCTGTGGGACAGCGCCGCCGAACAGGCCATGGGCCACATCGAGCTGGCCCGCTGGGCCGACCGCATCGTGGTCGCGCCGGGAACGGCCGATCTGCTGGCCCGGCTGGCCCAGGGCCATGCCGATGACCTGGTCAGCACCTTGTGCCTGGCCAGTACCGCACCGCTGACGATCTGCCCGGCGATGAACCATCGCATGTGGCTGCATCCGGCCACCCAGGCCAACATCGCCCTGCTGCGCCAGCGTGGTGCGCAGGTGATCGGCCCAGTCGATGGTCCGCTGGCCGAAGGTGAATCCGGCCCCGGTCGGCTGGCCGAACCGGGCGACATCGTGGCCGCACTGGCGGCCAGTGGCGGTACCGCTGCGACGGTTGCCGCGCCGGAAACCCGTGCCCTGCAGGGGTTGCGCCTGCTGATCAGTGCCGGCCCGACCTACGAGGACATCGATCCGGTGCGCTACGTCGGCAACCGCAGCAGCGGCAAGATGGGCTTCGCCCTGGCCGCCGCCGCCGCTGCGCTGGGCGCACAGGTGGTGCTGGTCAGTGGCCCGGTACAGCTGCCGACGCCGCCGGGCGTACAGCGCATTGATGTGCGCTCGGCCGCGCAGATGCGCGATGCCGTGCTGAAGTCGCTGCCCGCCGACATCTATATCGGTGCTGCAGCGGTGTCCGACTACACGCCGCGCCAGGTCGCCGCGCAGAAGCTGAAGAAGACCGCCGACAGCCAGTCGCTGGTGATCGAGCTGGTGCGCACGCCGGACATCCTTGCCGAAGTCGCCGCGCAGACCCAGTCGCTGAAGCTGGTGGTCGGCTTCGCCGCCGAAACCCACGACGTGGAGAAGTACGCACGCGGGAAGCTGATCGACAAGCGCCTGGATTTGGTGATCGCCAACCAGGTGGGCATCAGTGGCGGCGGTTTCGAGAGTGACAACAATGCCGCCACTGCCTTCTGGCAGGACGGCGAACAGGTATTCCCGGCCACCTCCAAGCGCGAGCTGGCTGAACAACTGCTGGCGCTGATCGCGCGGAGACTCCAGGCATGACCCAGGCATCCCTTTCCCAACCACTGCAGGTCAAGCTGCTCGATCCGCGCTTCGGCGACAGCTGGCCGCTGCCGGCCTATGCCACCGAGGCCAGTGCCGGCATGGACCTGCGCGCAGCGCTGGATACCGCGCTGACCCTGCAGCCGGGCGACACCGCGCTGATGCCCAGCGGCCTGGCCATCCACATTGCCGACCCGGGCCTGTGCGCGGTGATCCTGCCGCGTTCGGGGCTGGGCCATCGGCATGGCATCGTGCTGGGCAACGGCACCGGCCTGATCGATGCCGACTACCAGGGGCCGCTGCTGATCAGCGTCTGGAACCGTGGCCGCGAAGCCTTCACCATCGAGCCGGGCGATCGTATCGCGCAGCTGGTGGTGGTTCCGATCGCCCGCGTGAGCCTGCAGGTGGTGGATACTTTCACCGACAGCGTGCGGGGCGCGGGTGGATTCGGCCATACCGGGGTGCGTTGACAGGGGACATCGATGAGCGGCATCGGGGAAGGACAGCGGGGACGGTCGTTGGGTCGCAGTGCACCTCTACTGGGGGTGCTGCTGATCCTGCTGGCCGGCTGGTTCGGTTGGAGCGCGGTGCAGCAATGGCGGCAGGAGGCCAACGGGCAGGCGCTGGAAGAGGCGCGTGACCAGGCCGTGCAGGGCCTGCAGCAGGCCGCTGCGGGCCAGCTGCAGCAGCTGCAGCAGCAGTTGAAGAATGATCGCGTGCAGCAGGCGCTGCAGGCCGGCGATGCCGCTGCGGCGGCGCTGGCCGTGCGCGAGAGCTGGACCGGGGTCGAGCAGGTCGAGGTGCTGGCGGCCGATCTGGCCAACGCCTATGCCGATCCGGCCACCTTCGGGTATTCCCGCCTGGCGCTGCTGGAAGCCGCGCTGGCCGAGGCCAAGCCAAGCCTGCGCGTGGTCCGCGACGGCGGCGGCAACCGCCTGGGCCTGGCCGCGCCGGTGCAGCTGGGCAGCCTGGGGCCGGCCGTCATCTATGTCCGCCAACCGCTGCTGCGGCTGACTTCGCCGCTGGACCAGGTGCGTGCGCCGTCCGCCGGCTTCCTTGGCCTGCGCCAGGGTGGGTTCGATCTGGTCACCCAGGGCGACGCGGGCCTGGCCGAAAGTGCGGAAGCCCTGGCGCGCCCGGTTGCAGGCACGCCGCTGCGGCTGGTCGCGTCGGTGCCGAATGTCGAAGCCGGTCCGCTCGGCCTGGGCGCGTTGGCCAGCGCCATTGTGGCGTTGCTGCTGGCGTTCATTGCCGTGTTGCTGGTGGTCGGTCGCGGCCGCTTGCCGAAGTCGCTGCCGTTGCCGCGCCGCGCCGCCGCGTCCGAGGCCGACCATGGCCCGACCCTGAGCGAGAGCCTGCAGCAGGCGCCGCCCCCGGTGGCCGCCGTAGCCAGCAGTGGCGATGCCACGCCGCCGCCACCGCCCCCGGTGCCGGCCGAAGAACTGGCTGCCGGTATCTTCCGCGCCTACGACATCCGCGGCGTGGTGGGCAGCGAACTGACACCGAAGACCGCGGCGCTGATCGGCCACGCCATCGGCACCGTGGCGTTGGAGCAAGGGCTGCGCGAGGTCGTGATCGGGCGCGATGGCCGCCTGTCCGGGCCCGAGCTGACGGCCGGGCTGGCTGAAGGCCTGCGCCGTGCCGGCTGCGCGGTGATCGACATCGGCCTGGCGCCGACCCCGCTCGTGTACTACGCCGCCTTCCATCTGCGTACCGGTACCTGCGTGGCGGTCACCGGCAGCCACAACCCACCCGAATACAACGGCTTCAAGGTGGTCATCGGCGGCGAGACGCTGTCCGGCGATGCCATCACCGATCTCTACCAGCGCATCGTCGAGGGCCGCCTGGTGCAGGCCGCCGAGCCGGGTGACTACCAGCAGCGCGACGTCAGTGCCGACTACATCCAGCGCATCGCCGATGACGTGCAGCTGGACCGCCCGCTGAAGGTCGTGGCCGATGCCGGCAATGGCGTGGCCGGCGCACTGGCACCACAGCTGCTGGAAGCGATCGGCGCCGACGTCATCCCGCTGTACTGCGATGTCGACGGCACCTTCCCCAACCATCATCCCGACCCGAGCGAGCCGGCCAACCTGGAAGACCTGGTGCAGACGGTCAAGCGCTTCGGTGCCGACCTCGGCGTGGCGTTCGATGGCGACGGCGACCGGTTGGGCGTGGTCACCGGCGAAGGCAGGATCATCTATGCCGATCGCCTGCTGATGCTGTTCGCTGCCGATGTGCTGATGCGCAATCCGGGCGCGATGGTGATCTACGACGTGAAGTGTACCGGCAAGCTGTCCGACCACGTGCTGCGCAATGGCGGCAGCCCGCTGATGTGGAAGACCGGGCATTCGCTGATGAAGGCGAAGATGCGCGAGACCGATGCCGAGCTGGCCGGTGAGATGAGTGGCCACTTCTTCTTCAAGGAACGCTGGTTCGGTTTCGACGACGGCCTGTACGCCGCTGCGCGCCTGCTGGAGATCCTGGCCCAGCGCGAGGAGACCCCGGACGAAGTGCTGGGCGAACTGCCGGAAATGGTCGCCACGCCGGAGCTGAAGGTGCCGGTGGCCGACGGGACGCCGCACGCGCTGGTGGCGATGCTGGTGGCGGCGGCGCAGTCGCCGGACAACCCGTATGTGGGCGGTCGCCTGTCGACCATCGACGGCCTGCGCGTGGACTTCGCCGATGGCTGGGGCCTGGTGCGTGCCTCCAACACCACGCCGGTGCTGGTGCTGCGATTCGAGGGCAACGACGAGGCCGCACTGGAACGCATCCAGGCCTTGTTCCGCAGCCAGCTGCAACCAGTGCTGGGCGACACCCCGCTGGGGTTCTGAGGTGGGCCGGGCTGCGCCCGGCACCCGCCGAAGCAACGGCAACAGCAACATCAACATCAAAAGCGGGCTATCCGCGGGAGGGTGGGGCGGTGTCGGAGTGCGGGAACGCCGCAAGTACGTCCCTGTAGGCTTGGCAGCCGCATCCATGCGGCTGACACCCCGCACTCCGACACCGCCCCACGTCTGACAGTGTCCTGGTGCTGTTGGTAGGTGTCGACCTTGGTCGACACACTAGATCCACGCATGGTGTGTGCCGACCGTTGGTCGGCACGCTTTCACCCCTTGAACCGCAGTCCCACGCCCGGTTCGGTGAACAGGTAGCGCGAATCCAGCGCTGAATCGCCCAGCTTGTGCCGCAGCTTGCCGACCAGGATGCGCAGGTAGTGGGTGTCGTGCTGGTGGGTCGGCCCCCAGATCTCCTGCAGGATCTGCGGCTGGGTCACCACCCGCCCGGCGTTGCGCAGCAGCAGCGACAGCAACGCGTATTCCTTGCGGGTCAACGCGACCGGCTCACCCTCGAGAGCGACTTCGCGACGCACCAGGTCCACGTGCAGGTGGCCGTCGTCGAACACCGGTGGTGTGCCATCGGTCGGCACGCTGCGCGTGCGCAGCAGCGCCCGCACCCGCGCCATCAGCTCCTGCGTGCCAAACGGCTTGGTCACGTAGTCGTTGGCGCCGGTGTCCAGCGCCCGCACCTTCTCGGCTTCGCCCGCACGCACGGTCAGCATGATCACCGGTACCTGGCTCCACTGCCGCAGCTGTTCCAGCACCTCGTGGCCTTCCATGTCAGGCAGGCCGATATCCAGGATCACCAGGTCCATGTCTTCGCTGGCGGCCAGTTGCAGGCCTTCCTGGCCGGTCGCCGCCTGCCGCACCTGGTAGCCCTGCGCGCGCAGGCTGATGTCCAGGAACCGGCGGATCTGGGTTTCATCATCGATCACCAGCACGCGCGCGGCCGGCACGCTGGCGTCAATCGGGGTCGGGCTCATCGTGGGAGGCTGGCTTGAGCAGGGGCAGGGTGATGCGGATCAGGGTACCGCGACCGTCGCGTCCAGGCAGCGCCTGCACGCTGCCGCCATGCGCGCCGATCATGCCCTGGCAGATGGTCAGGCCCAGGCCGGTGCCATGGCGGCCACGGTCACCGCGTTCGACGCTGTAGAACATGTCGAAGATGCGCGCACGCTCGTCGTCGGGAATGCCGGGGCCGGCATCGATCACGTCGATGCGCAGCTGGCCGTCCAGTTCGCGCGCCTGTACCTGCACGGCGGCGTCGGGCGGTGAGAACTTGGCCGCGTTCTCCATCACGTTGAACACGGCCTGTTCGACCAGTGCCGGGTGTACCCAGATCGGCGCCAGCGTGGACGGAATATCCAGTTCCAGCCGCACCTTCGGCTGGTAGCGCTGCAGGCGTCGTGCCGCCGAGCCGATCAATTCGTCCACGCCGATCCAGTCGCGGTTGATCTTCAGGCCTTCATGGCCAAGCCGGGTCATGTCCAGCAGGTTCTGGATGTAGCGGTCCAGCCGTTCACCCTCGACCAGGATGGTGTCGAGCAGGGCGCGACGATCGGCGGTGTCCATCGCCGCACCGTAGCTGGCCAGGCTGTCGGCCGAACCGATCATCGCCGCCAGCGGCGAGCGCAGGTCGTGCGATACCGAAGAGAGCAGGGCCGAGCGCAGTCGCTCGGTCTCGTTGCTGACGTGTGCCTGTTCCAGTTCCGCCACCAGCCGGGTGCGCAGCGCGGCCTGCGCGATGTCATCGACCATCGCTTCGGCCAGTTGCCGTTGTTCGGGCAGCAGGCGCGCCTGCGCGCCGGGCAGGTACAGGCCGGCCACGCCGATCGCGCGATCCTCGCCGTCGAGCAGCGGCAGGAACCACCATTGCGCGCCGGCCAGGGTGTCGGTGAAACGCCCGCTGGGCTGGCCGTGGCGCAGCGCCCAGTCGGCGGCGGCCAGGTCGGTGTCGCCGGGCTGGTTGCGTCCACCAGCGGCGGTGTCGCCGCCGATGCGCAGCCACGCCGGTACATCCATGGCCTGTTCCAGGGCATGTCGACCCGCCTGTGCCACCTCGCCGTGGCCGGCGGCGCTGGCCAGCTGGCGGCCCAGCTGCTGGCGCGCACGCGCATGCCGATTCGCCGCACGCAGCGCGATCACCTGCATGCGCAGGCGCGAGGCCAGGCGTCCAGCCACCAGTGCGGCGGCCAGGAACAGGAAGACGGTGATCACGCCCTGGCGCGCACCGATGGCGAAGGTGAAGCGGGGCGCGATGAACAGGAAGTTGTAGGCGAGGAAGCACAGGATCGCCGCCATCACCGCCACGCTGGCGCGGGTGCGTGCAGCCACCAGCACCACCGCGACGATGAACACCATCGACAGGTCGGCCATGCCCACCCAGCGTTCTGCCAGCCATGCCACCGCGCAGGCCAGTGCGGTGGCGATCAGGGCCTGTGCCGGTTCGTAGCTGATGCCACGCATCGGCGGCAGCAGGCCCTCGCGGCGCGAGCGCGCACGTGCCTGCGGTGTGCTGATGATGGTGATCTCGTAATGCGCGCCGCGCTGGATCAGCTGCTGGGTCAGGGTGCGGTTGAACATCCGTGCCAGTGGACGTTCGCGGGTCCGGCCCAGCACCAGGGTCGATACGCCATTGTGTGCGGCATGGTCGAGCAGGGCATCGGCGATGCTCGATCCGTGCAGCAGCTCGGCGTCGCCGCCCAGGCGCCTTGCCAATGCGAAGGCCGCATCGATCTCGCGCCGGGTCGCCTCGTCCTGGCGACGGCCCTGCACGGTCACCACCGTCCACGGCGCGTCGCGGCGCTCGGCAATGCGACGCGCCACGCGCACCAGGTACTCGCTCTGGCCGCCCCCATCGATGGCCACCAGCACGCCGCGACGCAGCGGCAGATTGCCTTCGCCACGCGCGGCGCGGGTTTCGCGCAGGCTGCTGTCGACGCGGTCGGCCGCCTCCTGCATGGCCAGTTCGCGCAGCGCGGTCAGGTTGGCCGGCGAGAAGAAGGCCTGCAGGGCCTGCGCGGCCTGTTCGGGCACATAGACCTTGCCCTGTTGCAGGCGGGCGATCAGTTCGCGCGGCGGCAGATCGACCAGCACGATGTCGTGCAGGCGGTCGAGCACGCCGTCCGGCACGGTCTCGCTGACGCGCACGCCGGTGATGCGCATCACCACATCGTTGAGGCTTTCAAGATGCTGGATGTTGACCGTGGTCCAGATGTCGATGCCCGCATCCAGCAGCTCCATCACATCCTGCCAGCGCCGCTCATGGCGGCTGCCCGGTGCGTTGCGGTGGGCCAGTTCATCCACCAGCACCAGCGCCGGGCGCCGTGCCAGCACGGCATCCAGGTCCATCTCCTGCAGGGCGTGGCCGTGATAGGCCACTTCCTTCAGCGACAGCTGCGGCAGGCCCTCCAGCAGGGCCTGGGTATCGGCGCGGCCATGGGTTTCCACCAGCCCGACCACCAGGTCAACGCCGCGGCGCAGCTGTTCCTGCGCGCGGGTCAGCATGGTATAGGTCTTGCCCACGCCCGGTGCCGCGCCGAGGAACACGGTCAGCTTGCCGCCGGCTTCGCGTTGCAGGCCTTCGACCAGGGCATCGGCCTGGCGGGTACGCGCATCAGTCATGGGTGCCGCTGTCATGGCCGCCATTGTGCGCGCAGCCGGTGCAGGCTGGCATCACGGTGCCTTGGCCGCGTGGTCCAGCGCGAAGTTCAGCGTTACCACGTTCACCCGCGGCTGGCCGAACAGGCCCCACTGGCGGCCTTCGGTGTGCGCCTGTACCAGCGCCTGTACGCGCTCCACCGGCAGGCCACGGGCACGCGCCACGCGTGCCACCTGCAGCTGTGCCGCCGCCGGCGACAGCTGCGGATCCAGGCCGCCGGCAGACTGCGTGACCAGATCCGCCGGTACCTGCGCGGGGGCGACGCCTTCGCGTGTGGCCACCGCTGCGGTGCTGGCCGCAACACGCTCGGCCAGGGCCGGGTTGCTGCGCGCCAGGTTGGAACCGGCCGCGGCCATCGGGTCGTAGTTGGCGGCCGACGGTCGTGCCTGGAAGTAGCCATCACCGGTGAACGGCTGCGCCAGCCATACCGAGCCACGCACCTGGCCGCTGCCATCGCGCAGCAGGCTGCCCTCGGCCTGGGTCGGGTACGCCAGGCCGGCAAAACCGGTGGCAATACCGGCGTAGACCGCGCCGGCCAGCAGCAGGGTGGCCAGGCCCAGGCCGATCGCCGGGCGCCAGCTGGCGCCGTCCTGCAGGCTGGCCACGCGGGCCTCGGCTTTCGCTTCGCGGGGCAGGGAGGTGGAAGTGGAAACAGAACGGTTCATGCGCCGAATACCAGGACAAGAAGGAGGTCGATCAGCTTGATTGCCGCGAACGGCAGCAGCACGCCGCCGAGGCCGTACACCAGCATGTTCCGGCGCAGCAGCGCGGTGGCGGTGGCCGGGCGGAAGCGCACGCCACGCAGAGCGAGCGGGATCAGGGCCGGAATCACCAGGGCGTTGAAGATCAGTGCCGCCAGCACCGCGTTGCGCGGGCTCGACAGCTGCATCACGTTCAGTGCGGCCATGGTGGGAACGGCGGCGGCGAACAGCGCCGGCAGGATCGCGAAGTACTTGGACACGTCGTTGGCCAGCGAGAAGGTGGTCAGCGCGCCGCGGGTGATCAACTGCTGCTTGCCCACCTCCACCACCGCCAGCAGCTTGGCCGGGTCCGAATCGAGGTCGACCATGTTGCCGGCCTCCTTCGCCGCCTGCGTGCCGGAGTTCATCGCCAGGCCGATGTCGGCCTGGGCCAGCGCCGGCGCGTCGTTGGTACCGTCACCGACCATCGCCACCAGGCGGCCACCGGCCTGCTCCTGGCGGATGCGTGCCAGCTTGTCTTCCGGGCGGGCCTCGGCGATATAGTCGTCGACACCGGCTTCGGCAGCGATGGCAGCGGCGGTCAGCGGGTTGTCACCGGTGATCATCACCGTGCGGATACCCATCGCCCGCAGCTGCGCGAACTTCTCGCGCATGCCGTGCTTGACCACGTCCGACAGCTCGATCACGCCCAGCACATGGCGGCCCTCGGCCACCACCAGCGGGGTGGCACCATTGCGCGCGACCTGCTCGACGCGCCCGGCCAGTTCAGCCGGCACGCTGCCGCCCAGCGCCTGCACGTGGGCGCGGATCGCATCGGCGGCGCCCTTGCGGATCTGCCGGCCATGTTCCAGATCCACGCCGGACATGCGGGTCTGTGCACTGAAGGCCAGGTAGTCGGCATGGTCCGGTTCGGCGGTGGCGCAGCCCTGTTCGCGCGCCAGGCGCACGATCGACTTGCCTTCCGGGGTCGGGTCGGCCAGCGAGGACAGCAGTGCCGCCTCGCGCAGCTGGCTGGCGTCGATGCCGGCCAGCGGATGGAAGTGGCTGGCCTGGCGGTCGCCGTAGGTGATGGTGCCGGTCTTGTCCAGCAGCAGCACGTCGACGTCGCCGGCCACTTCCACTGCTTTGCCCGACTTGGCCAGCACGTTGGCAGCCAGCGCACGGTTCATGCCGGCAATACCAATCGCCGGCAGCAGGCCGCCGATGGTGGTCGGGATCAGGCACACCAGCAGCGCGATCAGCAGCAGCGGATCGACCTTGACGCCGACCGCGGCACCAATGGCCGGCAACGTGGCCACCACCACCAGGAAGGTCAGCGTCATCGCCGCCAGCAGCAGGGTCAGCGCGATCTCGTTGGGGGTCTTCTGGCGGTTGGCACCCTCCACCAGCGCGATCATCCGGTCCAGGAAGCTGTGGCCCGGCTCGGCGGTCACCCGCACGATGATCTGGTCGGACAGCACCTTGGTGCCGCCGATCACGCCGGAACGGTCGGTACCGGCCTCGCGCAGCACCGGTGCCGATTCGCCGGTCACCGCCGCTTCGTTGATGGTGGCCAGGCCCTGCACGATCTCGCCATCGGCCGGCACCAGCTCACCGGCACTGACGATCACATGGTCGCCCGGGCGCAGCTCGGCGGCCGGCACCTGGGCTTCTGCCGCGCCTGGCTGCGGCGCCGCCAGCCGGCGTGCCACCAGGTCCTGGCGGGCACGGCGCAGCGAGGCGGCCTGGCCACGGCCACGCGCTTCGGCCACCGCCTCGGCGAAGTTGCCGAACAACACGGTCACCAGCAGGATCACGGTCACTGCCAGGCCGAAGCCCAGCGGCGCATTGCCGGTCAGGGTGACGATCGCGGCGACGATCGTACCGGCCATCACCACCGCCATCACCGGGCTGCGCACCAGATGCATCGGCGACAGCTTGCGCACCGCTTCGACCAGCGCACGGCGCAGGCCGGCGCCATCCAGCAGGGCAGGGCGCGGTGCATGGGTACTACGGGTTGAACTTGCTTGGGTACTCATCAGGGTGTCCTTAGTGCAGTCCCAGGCTCAGGTGGTCGGCGATCGGGCCGAGTACCAGCGCCGGCATGAACTGCAGCACGGTCAGGATGACGATCACCGAGACCAGGGTCAGGGCGAAGGTCGGGGTTTCGATCTGCAGGCTGCCGGCAGACTCCGGCGCCTGGCGCTTGGCGGCCAGCTGTGCGGCCACCACCAGCGGGATGATCAGCAGCGGGAAACGGCCCAGCAGCAGCACCAGCGAGCAGCTCAGGTTCCACCACAGCGTGGCGTCACCCAGCCCTTCGAAGCCCGAACCGTTGTTGGCGTAGGCCGAGACGTACTCGTAGAACACCTGGCTGATGCCATGGAAGCCGGGGTTGGAGGTGCCCGCCAGGCCGGGTACGGCCAGGGTGATCGCAGTGAACACCAGCAGGGTGATCGGCTGCAGCAGCACCAGCAGGGCCAGCAGGCGTACCTGTGGCGTCTCCAGTTTGCGGCCGAACAGTTCCGGCGTACGCCCGGTCATCAACCCGGCCAGGAACACGCCCAGCAGCAGGTACACGATGAACTGCTGCAGGCCGCAGCCAATGCCGCCCCAGATCGCGCTGACCAGCATGTTGACCATCGCGATGCCGCCACTCAGCGGCGCCAGCGAGTCATGCATGCCGTTGACCGAGCCGTTGGAGACCTGGGTGGTCACCGCCGCCCACAGCGCAGTGCCGTCGGCGCCGAAGCGCACCTCCTTGCCTTCCATCAGCAGCGGCGTGGCGGCGCTGGCGCTATGCCCTTCGCTCCACATCATCGCGCCGGTGGACAGCAGCGACATGCCCAGCATGCAGCTGAACACCAGGGCGCCGAAGCGACGCCGGCCAGTGAACGCACCGATCATGAAAATCACCGCCATCGGCACCAGCAGGATGCCAACGATCTCCAGCGCGTTCGACAGCGGGGTCGGGTTCTCCAGCGGGAAGCTGCTGTTCGGGCCGTACCAGCCGCCACCATTGGCGCCGAGCTGCTTGGCCGCGACCATCGCCGCCACCGGGCCCAGCGGCAGTTTCTGTTCGGCCATGCCGGCGCTGGCATCGATCGGCGTGGCCTGTGGACCACCGGCCATCGTCGAAGGCACGCCCTGGCTGGTCAGCACCAGCGTCCACACCAGGCACAGCGGCAGCAGGAAGCGCACGCACAGGCGCACCACGTCCACGTAGTAGTTGCCCACCGCGACCTGGCGATCATCGCCGGTACCGGTCGCCGCCGCAGCCTGCGGCGCACGCGAGAACAACGCGCGCAGCGTCGCCACCGCCAGCGCCAGGCCCATCATCGGCGTCACCACCTGCAGGCCGGTGATGCCGGTCATCTGCGAGAGGTAGGACAGCTGCGCCTGGCCCGAATAGTGCTGCTGGTTGGTGTTGGTCAGGAACGAGATCATCGTGTGCAGCGCGGTGTCCCAGCGCATGTTCGGGATCTGGTCCGGGTTCAGTGGCAACCAGGCCTGGGTCATGAACACCGCCTGGGTCAGGACCGCGACCACCACGTTGCTCAGCACGAAGGCCAGCACGTAGCCGCGCCAGGACATCGCGCGTGAAGGATCGACGCCGAACACCTTGTACAACGGCTTTTCGATCCAGTTGAACAGCACGTCGACCTTCATCGGCGTGCCGCGCATCACGCGCGCCAGGTACAGGCCCAGCGGCCACGCCAGCAGCAGGCTGGCGGCAAGAATGACAAGCATCTCAGTCATGGCAGGCTCCGTTCAGAACGACTCGGGCCGCAGCACGACATAGAGAAGATAGGCGGCGGCGACCAGCACCAGCACGCCACACAACAACGACAGCCAGGGGGACATTGCAATAGCGTCCTGGTGGAACCCCTCCACCTCAGGCCGTCATCGTCGTCCTGCCGCCCATAAACGCACTACGCGCCGGACCGGGCCGACGCGTAAAGAGTGCATAAATTCCGTGGGCCAAGCCGTAACCAGGCCCCGGGTAGCGCCGGGTCATGCCCGGCAGCGGGAGCGTGGTCAGCCCGCCGGGACCGCCGCCTGCGCCACGCCCTTCAGCTCGCGGTAGCGCTGCAGCGTGCTGTCGATCTCGGCCTTCAGCGCCTGCTGCTGCTGCAGGAATCCGGCCTGCAGGCGCTGTTGTGCCTGCAACTGCACGTGCCGCTGGCGGATCGCCCCGGCCTGCTTGTCGGCCACCTTGCCACCGGCCAGTTCACGGTCACCGGCCGCCGACAGCAGCGCCACCAGCGATTCGCGCAGGCTGGTGACGTTGTACTCGGCGGTCTTGAGGTTGTTGTCCAGCACTTCCTGGCGTTCGGCGAACACCCGGCGCAGGTCGTCCTCGCTGCCATAGGTGGACAGCATCGCCTGCTCGGTACGCTGGCGGGTCTGCTCGGCCATCAGGTCCAGCTGCTGCTGTTGCGCCTCGGTGCTGGCGGCGGCGCGCTCCTCGTCGGTCAACGCGCGCTGGACCTGCGCATTGCGCAGGCCGCTCTTCGCGTTGAACTCCTCGCGGGCGTGATTGACCGCGTCGGCCGGCAGCGAATCACTGCAGATCCGCTCCTTGCCCTCGTTCCAGCAGTACAGCTTCTTTTCCACCTTGCCGCCGTCGCGCGACTGCGCCGGCACGGTGAACGGCACGGCCAGCAGCAGGCCGGCAAAGAGAACAGCAGGAACTCGGGACATGACCTTTCCCCTGGTCGGTCAGCGGATCGAACGGACGCCGTACTGGGCCCGGTAGGCTTCCAGCGGCTGCCGGTAACCCACAAGTTCCGGGTTGCCGGAGGCGAAATCAAGCAGATCGGCCAGCGACGCCACGGCGATCACCGGAATGCCGGCCTCTTCGGCCACCGACTGCGCCGCCGAACGGCGGTCGGTTTCCGAGGCGATCTCCTGGCGATCCAGGGCCACCACGATGCCGGCCGGAGTGCCGCCGGCGGCGCGGATGATGCCCAGCGCTTCGCGGATCGCAGTACCGGCAGTGATCACGTCATCGACGATCAGCACGCGCTTGCCGTTCATGTCGGCGCCGATCAGCTGGCCGCCCTCGCCATGGTCCTTGGCTTCCTTGCGGTTGAACGACAGCGGCAGGTCGCGGCCACGCTGGGCCAGCTCGCAGGCCATCGCGGTCGCCAGCGGAATGCCCTTGTAGGCCGGGCCGAACACCACGTCGTACTTGATCCCGGTGGCATCGATGGCATCGGCGTAGCACGCGCCGAGCTGCGACAGCAGCGAACCGGAGTCGAAACGACCGGCGTTGAAGAAATAGGGGCTCAGCCGGCCGGACTTGAGGGTGAACTGGCCGAAGCGCAGGGCGTCGGCGGTCAGGGCCAGCTGCAGGAAACGGTGGCGGTGGTCGCTCATCAAAACTCGATTCATCTTCATTTGGAGCACAAATCCTAATCCAGCTGGGCGTTTCGCGCTCGTCCAGCCCCGTGTGAAAGCCGTCCAGGCCCGCCCTGGCGGACTGCGCAGCCCCGCAGGCAACCGGTATGCTTGCCCGGTTTCCCGCCGCAGGTCCCCCGCATGCGCATCATCAGTTTCAACGCCAATGGCATCCGTTCCGCCGCGACCAAGGGCTTCCTCGACTGGTTCCGTGCCCAGGACGCCGACGTCCTGTGCATCCAGGAAACCAAGGCCCAGGAAGACCAGCTGACCGACCCGATGTTCCGTCCGGATGGCCATCACTGCTTCTACCGCGACGCCATCACCAAGAAGGGCTACAGCGGCGTGGCGATCTACAGCAAGCGCGAGCCGGACCAGGTCATCACCTCGCTGGGCTGGGCGCCGTTCGACGACGAAGGCCGCTACATCGAGGCGCGCTACGGCAATCTCAGCGTGGTCTCCTTCTATATTCCCTCCGGCAGCTCGGGCGACCTGCGCCAGGGTTTCAAGTTCGAAGTGATGGAATGGCTGCGGCCGATTCTCGAGGAGTGGGCGCGCAGCGGCCGCGACTACGTGCTGTGCGGCGACTGGAACATCGTGCGTTCGGCGCTGGACATCAAGAACTGGAAGTCCAACCAGAAGAACTCCGGCTGCCTGCCGGAAGAGCGCGACTGGCTCAACGCCCTGTGCGCCGACCATGGCCAGGCCACCGATGTCGGCGCCGGCCGTGGCTGGGCCGATGCCTACCGCCTGCTCAACCCCACCGGCGAGGACTACACCTGGTGGAGCAACCGCGGCGCGGCCCGTGCCAACAATGTCGGTTGGCGCATCGACTACCAGTTCATCACCCCGGGCCTGCGTGACCGCCTGCGCAGCTGCTCGATCTACCGCGACGAGCGCTTCTCCGACCACGCCCCGTTCATCGTGGACTACGACCTGTGACCGAGGCCGCCACGCCGGTCAGCTACAAGGGCTGGGCAGGAATCAAGCGCGCCTTCGGTACCCCGTCGGCGCTGACCATGGCCATGCTTGGCTTCGGCAGCGGCCTGCCGTTCCTGCTGATCGCTTCGCAGACCCTGTCCACGCGCCTGCGCGACGTCGGCCTGGACCTGGGCAGCATCGGCCTGATCAGCCTGGCCAGCTTCTTCTACCTGCTCAAGTTCCTGTGGGCACCGCTGCTGGACCGCTATGCCTTCCCGCTGCTGGGCGGGCTCGGCCGCCGCCGTTCGTGGCTGCTGGTATCGCAGGTGCTGGTGCTGGTCGGCCTGGTCGCACTGGCCTTCGTGCGGCCGGAAGAGGGTGTCTGGCCGCTGGTGATGTGGGTGCTGGTGGCGTCGTTCGCCGGCGCCACCCAGGACTCCGCCGTCGACGCCTATCGCATCGAGATCGCACCGCAGGCCGCCCAAGCGGCGCTGGCGGCCACCTATACGCTGGGCTACCGGATCGGCCTGATCCTGGCCGGTGCCGGCGCGCTCTACCTGGCCCAGTTCGAAGGCTGGATCGTCGCCTACCTGGCGATGGCCGCGCTGATGCTGCTGCCGATCGTCACCACCCTGCTGTGCGCCGAACCGGAGCGCCCGGCCACGGCCGTGCAGCGCCGCATCGATATCGCCGAAGCCTTCATCCAACCCATCTCCAGTTTCTTCAGCCGCAACGGCGTGGCGCTGGCACTGGTGCTGTTGGCCTTCGTCGGCCTGTTCAAGTTCCCTGATCAGGTGATCGGCGTGATGGCCGGGCCGTTCTATCTCGATTCGGGGTTCGACAAGGCCGACATCGCCACCGTGTCCAAGCTGTTCGGCGTGTGGATGGGGATCGGCGGTGCGTTCCTGGGCGGTATCGCGGTGGCCGCATTCGGCTTCCGCCGCATGCTGCTGGTGGCCGCACTGGGCGTAGCGCTGTCCAACCTGGCCTTCCTGCTGATGGCGCACAACCCGGGCGAGCTGTGGGCGTTCTATGCCGCGCTCAGCGCCGACAACCTGTTCCAGGGCTTTGCCGGCACCGTGCTGGTGGCCTTCATGTCGTCGTTGACCGACCGCAACTTCACCGCCACCCAGTACGCGTTGCTGGTCTCGCTGGCCAACCTGCCGGGCAAGTTCGTCGGCGGTGTCTCCGGCTATATCGTCGAAGCCACGTCCTACAGCACGTTCTTCATCCTCAGCTCGATCACCGTGGTGCCGACCCTGCTGCTGCTGGCGTGGCTGTGGCCGCGGATCGCCGACCGCGGGCCGCCGCCGGTCGCCTGATTGCCTGCCCGCCCGGTCTGCGGGATCATCGCCCCCGACGCGCCGAGGGGGCGGTGCCTTGCGAACGGGGAAGTGAGCATGGCCGACGTTGTGCTGCGGGACCTGGACCCGCTGCTGCTGGAACGTATTCGACGCGTCGCGGTCGCCCGCGGCTGGACCCACGAACAGACCTGCGCCGCCTTGCTGGAGCAGGGTCTGTTCAGCAGTGAACTGGAGGTGCGCTCCGGCTTCGGCGATCCCGAAGTGGACGCGCTCTCCGACGCCATCGCCGCCCTGCAGGCCTTGCCCGCAGGGCAGGGCTTCGATTAGCACCTTTGTAGAGGCGAGCCATGCTCGACTGCCGTTCCCGGTAGATCCACGCCATGCGTGGATGGCGCCACCTCACGCCAGATGGATCGCACCCAGGATCCGTGGGCCCGTCGCCCCGGTCACGCTCGGCAGGTTGCCGGCCAGTCCGTCCATCGTCCGCTGCGCCAGCCAGGCGAAGCCCATCGCCTCCACGTACTCCGGGTCCAGCCCATGCACTGCGCTGGACTCCACCTGCACCTCCGGCAGCCGCACCGCCAGCCGCTTCATCAGCTGCCGGTTGCGCACCCCGCCGCCACAGACCAGCAGGCGCCGGGTCCGCGGCTGCTGCGCCAACAGCGCGTCGGCCACCGTCGCCACGGTCAGCTCCAGCAGGGTCGCCTGCACATCGGCAGCGGCGTATTCGCCTTCCCCAATGTGTGCCTCGGCCCAGGCCAGGTGGAACTGTTCGCGCCCGGTGCTCTTCGGCGGGGGCAGCGCGAACCACGGGTCCGAGCGCCAGCCGGCCAGCAGGCCCTCGTCCACCGCGCCACTGGCCGCGTACGCGCCATCGGCATCGAAGGTACGGCCGGTGTGGCGCTGGCACCAGGCGTCCATCAGCGCATTGGCCGGGCCGGTATCGAAGCCCCGCACCGCGCCTTCGCGCGGGATCAGGGTCAGGTTGGCGATGCCGCCCAGATTGAGCACCGCGCGGTCTTCATCGGCGGTGCCCAGCATGCCCAGGTGGAAGGCCGGCATCAGCGGCGCGCCATGGCCACCGGCTGCCACGTCGCGGCGGCGGAAGTCGGACACCGTGGTGATCCCGGTCAGTTCGGCGATGCGGTTGCCGTCGCCCAGCTGCACGGTGAAGGCGGGATTGGCCAGCGGGCGGTGGCGCACGGTTTGGCCGTGCGAGCCGATCGCGCGCACCTGGCTGCGATCCACGCCGGCCTCGGCCAGCAGCTGGTTGGCGGCCCCTGCAAAGTTGATCGCGATCCGCGCGTCCAGCTCGCCCAGCTCCTCCAGCGAATCCAGCGGCCCACCTTCACCCAGCGCCACCAGCCGGGCACGCAGCACCGGTTCCCAGCGGGCGGTCAGGCCGTGCACGAAGCGGCAGCCACCGCTGGCGGGGAACTGCACCAGCGCGGCGTCGATGCCGTCGGCGCTGGTGCCCGACATCAGGCCAAGGTACAGGGGGGCGTCAGCGTCGGCAGTCGTGTTCATGGCAGGCATAAAAAAAGGACGCGGCAAGCTTGGGCTGCCGCGTCCTTCTTCGTCAACGCAGGGGCTCAGCCGCGCTTGCGGCTGCTGGACGGCTTGTCCTTGGCGCTGGCCACCTCGGGCGCAGCCTCGTCGCGGCTGGTCGGTGCCGGGCTGGCGTCGGCGTAGATCAGCTTCTCCATGCCTTGGATGCGGGCCATCGCAGGCGCGGTCTGCGCGCGGAAGGCCACCAGCTCGGCGCCCTTCAGCGGTTCCGGCGGCGGCATGGTCACGGTCAGCGGGTTGCGGTGCTCGCCGTTGACGCGGAATTCGTAGTGCAGGTGCGGTCCGGTCGCCAGGCCGGTCGAGCCGACATAGCCGATCACCGTGCCCTGGGCCACGCGCTGGCCGGTCCTGATGTTCGCAAAGCGCGACATGTGGCCGTACAGGGTGGTGTGGCCGCGGCCATGGTCGAGGATCACCACATTGCCGTAGCCGTTCTGCACGCCGGCAAACTGCACGCGGGCATCGCCGGCGGCCATGATCGGGGTGCCGGTGCGCGCAGCGTAGTCCACGCCCTTGTGCATGCGCATCTTGCCCAGCACCGGGTGCTTGCGCGCGCCGAAGGTCGAGCTCAGCCGCGCGAACGGGATCGGCATGCGGATGAAGCTCTTCTTCAGCGAGCGGCCGTTGATGTCGTAGTACTCGGACTTGCCGTTGCGGTCGAAGCGGAAACCGGAATAGGTCTTGCCCCCGGTGGTGAAGGTCGCTGCCAGGATCTTGCTGGTGTCCACCTTCTCGCCTTCGCGCCAGGTTTCATCCATCACCACGCTGAAGCGGTCGCCCGGTTGCAGGTCCTTGGAGAAGTCGATGTCGTACTTGAAGATGTCGTCGGTCATCGTCGCGATCGCCGACGGCGACAGCCCGGCCCGCCGGGCCGCGGCATACAGCGAACTGGTGATCTCGCCGCTGGTGACCACGGTGCGCGTGGAGGACTCGCGTTTGGTCACCTTCTCCTTGATGTCATCGCCGGCCAGGCTCAGTTCCACCCGGTTGTCGGCATCCCGGTCGAAACGGATGCTGCGCAGGTCGCCGGACAGCGGCATGTCGAAGGCGATCTCGGCACCGGGGCGCAGCTTGGTCAGCGCCTCGCGTGCACCGGGATGGTCCAGCACCCGGTGCAGGGTGGTGGCCGGAATGCCGGCCTTGTCGAACAGGTCGCTCAGGGTCTGGCCCCGCTGCACGCGCAGCACCTGCCAGCTGTCGCCCGGCACCTGCTGCTGGCGGGCCATGGTCAGCGGCGGCAACGGCAGCGCCAGGCTGGTGTGGCTGTCGGCGTAAGGCGCATCGATGGTGTGCGAGAAACCGGGGACGATCGTCGCCACCAGGGCGCCGATGGTCGCGAACAGGCTGGCGTGCATCCAATGGCGGCGGGTCCAGCGCTCATTGAAGGCGGCGGGGAGGTGTTGCCTGAGCTTCCGATGCAGGGCGTTGTCGTGCAGGACGTGGAGGCGTTCCTGGAAGCGCTGCTTGCGTGCGCGCCCTTGTTCGGAATTGTGCATCGGCGGTTTTTTCCTGGCAGCCCGGGAGCGCGGGCCTGATCGCCGGTTACCATAGACACCTGAGAAAACCGCGTCAAACCCTTGTGCCCATTGGCTTTTGTGAAGCCAATCGGGTTAACTTTGCTTTAACACCCCACACAAGAATCGGCGTTGCCGGGAGTAGTCACGTGTCCTCGATTGAAGAAGCCCTTGCCCTGATCGGCCGCGGTGCCGACGAGATCCTCAAGCTCGAGGATCTGCGTGCGCGCCTGCAGGAAGGTCGCCCGCTGCGGATCAAGGCCGGCTTCGACCCCACCGCGCCCGACCTGCACCTGGGCCATACGGTGCTGCTGAACAAGATGCGTCAGTTCCAGGACCTCGGCCACCAGGTCATTTTCCTGATCGGCGACTTCACCGGCATGATCGGCGACCCGTCCGGCAAGAGCCTGACCCGCAAGCCGCTCAGCCGCGATGACGTGCTGGCCAACGCCCGTACCT
>NZ_CP033877.1:4490749-4549249 GCF_006970445.1 Stenotrophomonas maltophilia
CCCTGCCATTGTTCGTGGTCACCATGGCCTCGCAGAACATTCCCGGTGTGGCAGTGATGCGCGCGTCCGGCTACGACGCCCCGGTGTCGCCGTTGATCGGCTGGATCGGCGTGGTCAACACCCTGCTGGCGCCCTTCGGTGCGTATGCGCTGAACCTGGCCGCGATCACCGCCGCCATCTGCATGGGCCGCGATGCGCACGAGGATCCGGCGCGCCGCTATACCGCGGCGATGGCGGCCGGTGCCTTCTACATTGTCGTGGGGCTGTTCGGCGCCACGGTGGCCGCACTGTTCGCGGCCTTCCCCAGGGAGCTGGTGGCCTGCGTGGCCGGTATCGCCCTGTTCGGGACCATCGGCAACAGCCTGGCCAGTGCACTGGCAGTGGAGCGCGACCGCGAGGCGGCGCTGGTCACCTTCCTGGTTACCGCCTCGGGCGTATCCCTGGCCGGGATCGGCTCGGCGTTCTGGGGCCTGGTGGCCGGTGCACTGTGCCTGCTGGTGCTGCGGGCACGAGCGGCGACCTGAGCAACCGTAGCAGGCCGGCGTGATCAGGCCGCCATGATCAGCCCGGCAGGCGGGCGACGGTGTTGATCACCGCGCCGGCCGCCATGCCGATCACCACCGCCCACACGCTGGTGCCGCCACGACGCTGCAGTTCGGCACGAATGCGGTTGTGCTGGCCGGCGTGGGCAACCTTCACTTTGCCCAGCAGCCGCATGCAATGGCGCAGGTACAGGGTGTTGGCGGTCACCGCGATGCCGAACCGTGGCACCGTCAGCAACGCCACCGTGAGCAGCGGGCTGGCCTGGGCCGTCAGCAGCGCGATGCCGAACAGGACCAGTTCGAAGAGGATGGCCGCCAGGTACATCTTCCGGTGCAGCAGCCAGTACGTCGGCACCAGGAAGGCGGGCCAGTGCCACGGCCGCGGCGGCTGCGGCACCGGGCTGTCCAGGTGCCAGCGCTGGCGGTAGAGCGCCGCATTGGGCCCCACGAAGAGATTCAGATAGTCCGCGTCGGACGGAGCGGTCGTGCCATCCACCTCTGCAGCAGGCGCGAGATAGGGATTGTCATCCGCCGGGGACGCCGGCGGGGTATCCAGATGAGCCATGTCGGCGATTCCTTGCCCGTGATGAACCTGCGGTAGCGGCAGGTGCGGGCGAAACTGGAGCCGTCCCCGGCGTCAGCCTCCCACCACCTGCCCCACGTACATCACCGCAATGACGACGATGGTGACCATGGCCGCTGCAACGGCATTGGTATCCCCCCGTTCGGCCAGCTCGCTGCGCAGGCGTGTCTCGTCGTCTCCGGCCAGCGCGCGGGCACGGGCGATCTCACGCTGGCAATGCGTCAGGTACCAGCGGTTGGCATACACCGCAGCGGTGATGTTGATCACAAGGGTGATGACCATCGAAACGCCTTCCGGCACGCCCAGCAACGCCTCGGCGATGCTGAAGAACACCAGCATGCCGGCCCAGATCGCCGCCAGCCGGTACATCCTGCGGTACACCATCCAGATCACGCCGATCAGGAAGGCCGGCCAGTGCCAGGTGCCGTTGCCGTCGGCAATGCCCTGGTCCAGCCGCCAGCGCTGTCGATAGATCGGGAAGTTGCCGCCGACCACGGCGGCGTACAAGGCGATGTCGCCTTGCAGCTGCGGAGCGGTCGCGGCCGCGGGCGAAGCGGCGGTCGCACGATAGGGGTCGGACGGATCGGCGGTCTGGGCGTCGCTGCCGATGACGGCCTGCACGGATTCAACCGGCGGCGGGGTCGGACCGATCGGCGTCACCGAAGGATCCAGCTCGGCCAGCGGCCGCCACGATGCCATCCCTTCGCGCCACAGCAGCGTGCGTGCGGTTACGGTGCCGTCCTGCCGCAGGCGGCGCAACCCGGCCAGGTCCACCGGCCCTTCGCTCTGCTTGCTGTTGGCGTACCACCACTGTGCTTCCTGCATGCCATCCATTCCTGTCGATCCCATCGTTACTCTGAAAATCCCGCCACGGCCTGCAGCGGTTCACTGGCCAGCACCTGCACCAGCTGGTGGCGCGCGCCGGGTGCAAGGGTAATCTGCTCTGGCCCGGCATTGGCCACTTCCAGGCACACGTAGTCGTGCCAACCGTCGCCGACATCAGCCATCTTCGCCGCCGCCTCCGCGCCCGGGTTCCAGGCCACCAGGGTCTGGCTGCCTTCGCTGCGGATCTCGATCCGCCGCTGCAGGACGGGATCGCGAAGCAGGTAGTGGCCACCGGCACCGGTATAGATGCGGTCGCTGCGCCCCGGATCGCGCGGGTCACGCAACGACCAGGGCCCCTGTTGCTGGTGCAGGTGCGCGTAGTCCTCGTACTTGTCCAGATAACGCAGGCCATCGAGGCCATCGACCTCGACACGACGGGCATCGCCTACCCGGAAGTAGCTGTGCAGGGCCTGGGTGAAGGTCACCGGGGACGTGCTGGTGTTCTCGGTGGTCAGCTGCTGGTGCATCTGGCGACCGATGCGCAGCTGCATCTGCAGGCGCAGGCCACATTCGGCAATCGACAGAGGCGCCAGCTGCAGCTCCAGCTCACCGTCATCGCCCTGGCGGGCCTGCAGCAGCTCCCAGCGCGCGGTGCGCACCAGGCCGTGTGCCGGCACGTCACCACTCTGGCCCTGGCGACCAAACCACGGCCAGCACACCGGAACCCCGCCCCGTATCGGCGTGGGCAGCCCGGCACGTTTCGGCGACAGCCACAGTACGTCCGGCTGCCCTTCCGGAATGAACGACAACAGTTGTCCACCGAACACGCTGATGACCGCGGTGGCGCTGGGGGTGCGTACCTGCCAGGCCTCCAGCCCGTGGTACAGGCCGGTGCTGATGTCCGGGTTCGACTGCATGCGATGACGCTCCTTGAAGACCGCGGCGATGATGTCGCGGCCAGCCTGCGAACGGCAAGGCCTAGCGTGTGGCGGGCGACATTGCTGCTGCCTCCTGCTGCAATGCGCGCAGGATGCGCTGGCCGGCGCGCCCATCCGCATTGGCCCAGCCCAGGCGCTGCTGCTCGGCCTGGATCGCGCGACGCGTGGCGGTGCCGATCATGCCGTCGGCGCTGCCGATGTCGTGGCCACGCGCCAGCAGCAGGGTCTGCAGCTGGCGGCGTTCATCGCGGCCGAGGCCGGGATCATCGGTCGGCCAGGCCGTGGCCAGGCCGGTGCCGCCACGCAGCTGGTCGGCCAGCGTGGCAATGGCCAGTGCATAGCTTTCGGCGGCGTTGTAGCTGTAGATCGCATCGTAGTTGCGGAACACCAGCAGCGCCGGGCCCTTGATGCCGGCCGGCAGCAGCAGGGCCGCGCGCGCGTCTGCCGGCAGGTTGGCCGGGGCCAGCACGCTGCCATCGAGCGCGGTCACGCCCTGCGCGCGCCAATCGGCAAGGGCTCGACGCTGGGTGCGGCCGGCCTGGCTGGCGTTGAAGCCGGCGGGAATACGGACCTCCATGCCCCACGGTTCGCCACTGCGCCAACCGGCACGCTTCAGATAGTTGGCGGTGGAGGCGAGCGCGTCGGGAATGCTGCCGACCAGATCGCGGCGGCCATCGCCATCACCATCGACCGCGATACGTGCGTAGGTGCTGGGCATGAACTGGGTGTGCCCGAAGGCGCCGGCCCAGGAACCGGTCAGCCCCTGGGCCTGCAGGTCACCGCGATCGATCAGCTTGAGCAGCGCCAGCAGTTCGCCACGGAAGAAAGCCTGGCGGCGGCCGGCACAGGACAGCGTGGCCAGCGACTGCAGCAGTGGGCGTTTGCCGAATACGCGGCCATAGTCGCTCTCCACCCCCCAGACCGCGACGATGGTGGCCGGATCGACGCCGTACTGCGCGGAGACGCGATCAAGCAGATCGCGTTGTTGCTGCAGCTGGGTGCGGCCATCATCGACGCGCTGGCGGTCGACCAGCGCGGCCAGGTAATCCCAGATCGGCGTGGTGAATTCCGGCTGTGCGTCGAGCAGCCCGAGCACGCTCGGGTCCGGCGTGAGTCCGGCGGTGATCTCGTTGAAACGGTCGGCGCCGATGCCCTGGGCCGCGGCGGTAGCCTGCAGGCCCGCCAGGCAGCGAGTGAACGCCGGATCGTTGCTGGCGGCGGGGGCCGCAGGCAGCGTCGGGTTCGACGCGAGGGCGGCCGCCAAGCCGAGCGTGGTCAGAATGGGCATGGCGTCCTCCGTGTTGCCGTTGCACGGCCATCTTAGGGGCAGCGGTGCGGCCGAACCTGAAGGGGCACCGGCTGGCCGCTCGCCCTAGGCGCTGCGCAGCAGGCGCAGGCCATAGGCGGGGCTTTCGGCATCCCATCGTTGCGCGACCTGCAGGCCGGCCTGCTGCAACAGCGCGTCGAAGCTGTCATCGGTGTACTTGTGGCTGTACTCGACGCGGATGGGTTCACCGGCGGCGAAGTGGAAGGTGCGGCCCTCCAGGTGGACGTCCTGCGCCCGCTGGCTGACCAGGTCGGTTTCAATGCGCAGCCGCGCGGTGCTGTAGCGGGCGCGGTGGCGGAATCCGTCGAGATCGAAATCACTGCCGATCTCGCGATTGAGACGGGCCAGCAGGTTGAGAGTGAATGCGGCGGTGACGCCCTGCGCATCGTTGTAGGCCGCCTCGATCAGCGCCGGATCCTTGTGCATGTCGATGCCGACCAGGGCCAGGCCGTCGCGGCCCATCGTCTGGCGCATCGCACGCAGCAGGGCGAAGGCATCCTCTTCGGCGAAATTGCCCAATGTGGAACCGGGGAAGAACAGCATGCGGCGTGCCGGCGTGCGCTCGGGTGTGGGCACGGCGACGGCGCGGGTGAAGTCGGCGCAGACCGGCAGCATCTCGACCTCGGGCAGCGCGGGTGCCAGATGGTCGATGCTGGACAGCAATGCGGCTCGCGAGATCTCGATCGGGGTATAGGCCACCGGATCCTGCAGCGCAGCCAGCAGCAATGCGGTCTTGCGGCCACTGCCGCTGCCCAGCTCCACCACGTGCAGGCGCGGGCCAACCACGCGCGCGATATCGGGCAGCACCCGGGCCAGCAGCGCCAGCTCGGTGCGCGTGGGGTAGTACTCGCGGGTCTGGGTGATCTGTTCGAACAGACGCGAGCCGCGAGCGTCATAGAAGTACTTGGAGGGCAGCTGCCGCGATGCGCGTGACAGCCCGGCCACCGCATCGGCCAGGATCTGCTGGCGGCTGGGGGTCAGGTCGGTCAGCGCCTGCAGAGCGTCCTGCACCGTACTCATGCGGGATCCCGGGCCAGGCGCAGGCCTGAGAACTGCCAGCGTGCCGGTGGCATGAAGAAGTTGCGGTAGCTGGCGCGTACATGATCGCGGGGCGTGGCACAGCTGCCGCCGCGCAGCACCCATTGGCCGCACATGAACTTGCCGTTGTATTCGCCGAGGTTGCCGTCAAAAGGACGGAAGCCCGGGTAGGCGCCATAGGCGCTGGCGGTCCACTCCCAGACATCGCCGAACAGCTGCCGCAGCCCACTGCCCTGCCCCGCCCATGGGTGCAGGTGATCGTCGTCGGCAAAATGGCCGCGCGTGGGCTGCGACGCAGCGGCGGCCTCCCACTCGAACTCGCTGGGCAGGCGTGCACCGGCCCAGCGGGCGCAGGCGTCGGCCTCGTAGTAGCTGAGGTGGCAGACCGGCGCATGCGGATCCAGCTCGCGCCAACCACCGAGGGTGTACTCGCGCTGCAGGGCATCGTCCCAGTACAGCGGGTGCCGCCAGCCCTCGGCTTCACGCAGCGCCCAGCCTTCGCTGAGCCACCAGCGCGGTTCGCGGTACCCCCCAGCTTCGATGAAGGCGCGGTACTCGGCGTTGCTGACGGGGCGCTCGGCCAGCGCATGCGCGGGCAGCAGCACGCGGTGCGGTGGCGATTCGTTGTCGTAGGCGAAGGCGGCGTGCCGGGGCCAGGCCGCGGCACCGACGGTGACGATGCGTTCGGGTGTTTCGATCCAGCCCTGCGCCGTGGCGGTGCTGGCGATGGGCCGCAGATCCTCCCGATAAGCGGGCTGCAGCGGATTGCACCAGAACGCATGCTTGACGTCGGTCAACAGCAGTTCCTGGTGCTGTTGTTCGTGCTGCAGGCCCAACTGAAGGTGCTGCAGCGCCTGCGCGTCAAGGTCGCCTGCCGCCAGCCGCGATTGCACCTGCATGTCGACCTGTTGCCGGTAGTCGCGCACCTGCTGCAGCGAGGGCCTCGACAGCAGACCGCGCTGCGGCCGCGCATGCGCCGGGCCGATGCTCTTGTAGTAGCTGTTGAACAGATAGTCCCAGGCTGGATCATGCGCCGGCGCGGTGGCGAATCCGGCCAGCACGAAGCGTTCAAAGAACCAGGTGGTATGGGCCAGGTGCCATTTGCTGGGACTGGCGTCGGCCATGCTCTGCAGCATGGCGTCCTCGGCACTGAGCGGCGCGGCCAGCTGCATGCTGCGGGCACGCACCCGTGCGAAGCGGTGGGCGAGATCGTGCTGCGGGGCAGCGACGGCGGCGGGTACGCTGTCCATGCGTGCAGCATCGACGCAGTGTGGTGAGTGCGACGTCATGGCACCGCACTGCGCCGTTCACATGGTTGCGGGCGTACCTATTCAAGAAGCGCGTGAGGACGCCGCTAACGGCAATGTTGCGGCCGCATCGCCACCGCACTGGACTTCCCGCGTGCCCCTGCATCCTCTCCGCCAGCCTGCGCATTACCTGTTCGTGCTGCCCGCCGTGCTGGTCGTCCTGGTGCTGTGGATGGCGCTGGGCACCGAGGATGTGGCCAGCCCGGCCCAGCGCATCCTGCCCTGGCTGCTGGCCTGCCTCGGCGCCGGCCTGGCCCTGCTCTACCACCAGATGCGCACGCTGTGCCTGCTGCTGGTGGTGGCAGTGGTGTTCGCCCTGCTGCATCGGGACGTCGCTGGCTACCTGCGCAGTGGCCATGTCGACGCCTTGACCCCACTGCGCTTCCACGCGATATCGGCGTGGGTGCCACTGCTGTTCGCCGGACTGGCGCTGTGGCCGGAACGCGGACGCCGACGCCAAGACCTGCTGCTGCGCGGCGTGGTCTACGGCGCGGCGCTGGTAGTCTTCCTGCTGCTGGCGGCACAGCAGCCGCAGGGCATGCACGATCTGCTGTCGAACCGTCACTGGGCCTGGATTCCCGCCGACTGGAACGCGCTGGCGCAGCTGCCGGCGCTACTGTTCCTGCTGGCGACCGCCGCGCTGGGCTGGCAGGCGTGGCGGCATCCGCGGCCACTGCACACGGCGATGCTGCTGGCCCTGCTGTGCCTGTGGTGGATGCTGCCACGGATCTTCCTGCAGCCCGTGCTGCTGCCGGCGCTGAGCAGCGCCGCCCTGCTGCTGATGCTGGGCGCGATGCTGCAGGAATCCTTCCACATGGCCTTCCGCGATGAGCTGACCGGCCTGCCGGGGCGGCGCGCGTTCAACGAGACCCTGCAGCGGGCGCGCGGCACCTACAGCATCGCGATGGTGGACGTGGACCACTTCAAATCGTTCAACGACACCCATGGCCACGACACCGGCGACGACGTGCTGCGCCTGGTGGCCTCGCGGCTGGCGCGGGTCGGCGACGGTGGCCGCGCTTTCCGTTATGGCGGCGAAGAGTTCGCGGTGGTGTTCCTGGATCGCCCGACGGCGGCCTGTGTCGATGCCGTGGAAGCGCTGCGGCAGAGCATCGAGGACACCCGCATGCAGCTGCGCGACCGCAGCACCCGCAGCCGTGACGACGAAGCCGGCCGCCAGCAGCGCGGACGCGGCGGCAACGGCCAGGTGGTGCAGGTGACGGTAAGCATCGGGCTGGCCGACAGCCGCGTGGATCCGCGGCCGACGGCAGTGGTCAAGGCCGCCGACCAGGCCCTGTATGCGGCCAAGGACGGGGGACGCAACCAGGTCCGCGCGCACGGCGGCCCGCGCGTGCTGGCCGCATCAAGCGTGTAGAGCTCAGACCGCGTCGAGGTAGTACCAGCGGCCATCGATGCGCTGGAAACGGCTGTGCTCGGTCATCTTCACCGCGCTGCCGCCGCCCACCCGATAGCGCGCGGTGAACCTGACCTCGGCACTGTCGGTACCGGTGATCGCGTGGTCATGCACGGTCAGGCCCAGCCAATGCGTACGCTGGCCGGGGGCATCGTCCAGCGACAGCTCGGCCGGACGCGTGTCCGGATGCCAGGTCTGGCGCAGGTAGTCGGCCAGGCCACGCACATAGGCGCTGTAGCGCGAACGCATCAGGTGCTCGGCATCAGGCGCGGCTTCACCGGCATGGAAACGACCACAGCAGGCGGCATAGTCGGCGGGAAGGCCACAGGGGCAGGGATCAGCGGGTTTTCGGCTCATGCCGGCATTGTCGCCGGGTTGCAGGGATTGATCCACGCGCGGCGGGAGTCACCTGGAGCAGGACAGGCGTATGCTGTCGCGCCCCCACATTGATTGATCGCCGTGCTGGAACTGGTTCCCTCTGAGTTGTGGTGGCTGGTGGTGATCGCCTTCATCGCCGGTCTTGTGGATGCCGCTGTGGGTGGCGGTGGCCTGGTGCAGCTGCCCGGCCTGTTCACGGTGCTGCCGCAGCAGACGCCGGCGATGCTGTTTGGTACCAACAAGTTCAGTTCGATGTTCGGTACCGGTGCGGCGGCCTGGCGCTATGCGCGCAATGTGCGCTTCCCGTGGAAGCCGGTACTGTTCGCGGCCGGCACGGCCTTCATATTCTCCTTCGCCGGGGCCACTGCGGTAAGCCTGCTGCCCAAGGACGCGGTGCGCCCACTGGTGCTGGTGCTGCTGATCGCGATGCTGGCCTACACGCTGTGGAAGAAGGACTTCGGCGCATTGCACCGGCCACAGGAGATCGGCCGCCGCGAACTGGTGATCGCGCTGGCGATCGGCGCGGCGATCGGCTTCTACGACGGCTTCTTCGGGCCGGGCACCGGCAGTTTCCTGATCTTCCTGTTCGTGCGCTTCTTCGGCCTGGATTTCCTGCGCGCCTCGGCGGCGTCGAAGGTGGTGAACCTGGCAACGAATGTTGCAGCGATCTCGTTCTTCGTGCCGACCGGCAACATCCTGTGGCTGTTCGCGCTGCCGATGGCGGCAGCCAACATCATCGGTTCGGTGGTGGGCACGCGCCTGGCGCTGAAGGGCGGCACGCCGTTCATCCGCAAGCTGTTCGTGGGGCTGGTGGTGGTGCTGATCGCACGGATGGCGTGGGACACGTTCCGTGGAGCGTGAATGCGGTTGCCGGCCAGCGGCCGGCACCACCGGGCCATGAACCCTGCCCATGGGTAGTGCCGGCCGCTGGCCGGCATTCCCCTTCAATCGGCCGGGTCAGGCCTCGGCTTCTTCCGGTTCGTTGGCCTGCTGTCGGCTACGCTCGGGCAGCTTCAGGCGCTTGCCTTCCTCGTCGTACTCGATCAACAGCACGCCGGAGTCGTGGCGGCCGCTGATTTCGACGAAGCAGGCACCACCGATGAACGGCTCCAGCGTCATCACCGACTTCAGCGGGGTGGCGACCACCATCTGGAAGCCGAAGTTGTCGAAGATGTTCATCGCCAGTGCGGTGAACTCGTTGTCGGCCTTGTCGAAGGCTTCGTCGAGCACGACCGCGGCATAGCTGGGCAGCTGGCTGTCTGCACCGCCGAGCTGGTAGCGCAGCGCCGCCGCCAGGCAGGTGGTGGCCAGCTTCTGGCGCTGGCCGCCGGACTTGCCGGCACCGCTGCGGTAGATCTCGACCTGCTGGCGCGTCTCTTCATCCAGCTCGACGCCGATGAACTCCACGTGCATGCGCACGTCCAGCACCAGCTCGCGCCAGCGCTTGTCCTCGCCTTCCTGCGAGCCGAGCCGGTTGACCAGCTGGCGCAGCACGGTGAACTGCGACTCGGCCAGCTCGCGCTGCTCGGTCTGCTGCTGCGACAGCACTTCACGCAGCTGCAGGTGGAATTCGCCGACTTCCGGCAGGCGGCGATCGCTCAGTTCGATGGTCAGCAGCGTGCCACGGTTGAACGGCACCTGCTCCAGGCTGGCGTTCACTTCGTCCAGGCGCTGGCCAATCGACTTGCGTGCCTCTGCACTGTGGCGCTGCAGGGCCAGCAGGTTGTTCTTGCTCTGGTTCTGCAGCAGATCGAAGAAGCGCTCTTCGTGCTGCGGCAGGCCATCGCGCTCCAGCCGTTCGAGGCGGGCGAGGAAGTCCTCGGCCGACGCCACCGACACGGTGAAGTCACCCGACTCCTCCGGCCATTGCTGGATGAAGCGACGGAAGCAGCCGATCAGCTGGTTCTCGATGCGGTTGAGGTCCTGCTGCGAGGACGACAGCTGCTCGTTCAGCGCATTGCTGACCTGGCGCATGTGCGCTTCGAGCGTTTCCAGGCTGAGCGGACCCTGTTCCTGCAGGCGCTCGGAAAGGCCGGCTTCCTGCTCCTGGGCCAGGCTCGGCAGCACCAGCGCACGGCTCTGCTGGCGTGCGCGGTCCAGGCGATCGCGCTCCTTGACCAGCTGGCCACGTTCGACGCGGACGTCTTCATAGGTGCGGCGGGACTGCTCGATGTCGGCGCGCACGGCGTCGATCTGCTTGGCCAGCTTGGCGAGATCGGCGTTGCCTTCGCGCAGGTCGCGCAGGGTGGCCTCGATATCGGTCAGGCGCTGCTGCGGGGCGGCGATGTCGATCTCGTTCCAGCTGATGCTGACCAGCTCGTGGCAGGCCAGGCGACGTTCGTTGTCGCGGTCACGCTGGCCGCGCAGGCGCGCGATGTCGGTCTCGCAGCTGGCGATGCGCTTGGCCAGTTCCTGCGCTTCGCGCTCGAAAGCGCCCACCTTGTCGTGGTTGTTGAAGCCGAGGATCCAGCGGCGACGGTCGCCCACCGCACTGCGGTCGTCCTTCTCGAAACGGTCGCCCGGATGCTTGACCTGGCCTTCGCGGGTGATGCCACGGTCGACGTTGCGCAGCTGCTTGGCATCCACGCACTCGTAATCGAAGCGCTTGCCAAGCTCACGGCGCAACCAGCTTTCGAACACGTGCTCGCGCAGTTCCAGCTTGTGCAGCAGCGACTTCGCCGACGGCTCGCGGGCGAACGCATCGTCGTTGCGGCGCACGCGGTAGTAGGTGAATCGCATGCCCAGGTGGGTACGGTTCACCCACTCGGCGACGTCGTTGTAATGCTTGTCGTCGACCAGCAGTGACAGCGCGAAGCCACCCAGCACACGCTCGATGGCGCCCTGCCAACCCTGCTCTTCCGAGCGGACCTGGATCAGCTCGCCGACAAACGGCAGCGCCGCTTCGGCGATGCCGGTTTCCTCGGCCAGGCGCGCGCGCAGCTTCTGCATCGGCGCCGGGATGTTGGAGGGGGTGCGCTGCATCGCTTCAAGTTCGATGCGTACTTCGCCGAAGCGGCGCTCGTCATCGCGCTTGCCGCCGAGGCGATCGCTGATCGCGTCGTCCAGTGCCGCCGAGGCACGCTGGCGGTCCTGCAGTTCGTTCTGCGCGCGCTCGACCAGCTCGGCGAAGCCATGGGCATCGTCGGGCAGTTCGGCTTGCAGCTGCTGTGCAGCTTCCTGGGCCTGGTCACGCTTGGCCTTGCGGCGGTCGCGCTCGGCTTCGGCGCGGCCCTGCTCGCGTTCCAGTTCCTCGATGCGCTCACCGCCCTGCTGGCGGCGCTGCAGTTCCAGTTCGGCCAGGCGCTCGGTGTGGTTGTCCAATGCGGCGCGACGCTGGGCTTCTTCGCCAAGCAGGCCACGGTCACGCACATCCATCTCGCGCAGGCGCGCTTCGATCAGCGCCTGGCGGCGGCTTTCGCGGAAGCTGTCGACGCCGAGCTTCAGCGCTTCGTCGTCACCGCGCTGGCGGTGCATTTCCTTCAGATCGTTGTAGTAGGCGCGTGCCGGCAACAGGGTTTCCACCTGGCGGCGTGCGGTGACCACTGCCTGGTGCGCGCCATCGAGCTCGGCGAAGTCGCTGACCAGACGCTCGGCGGCGTCGAAGGTCTTCGGCGTGTCGAGCATGAAGTCGCGCAGGAAGACGTTGAGGTCGCCCAGGTTCTTCGCCGACTGGGTCTTGTGCAGCAGGCGCAGCGCCATCTCGTTGTCGATGCCGAGCAGGTCGCGGAAGCGCTCGGCGTAGCCGGAGAAGGTGTCGAAGTGATGCAGGTCGGACAGCTTCTGCTTGAGCTTGCGCAGGTCCAGGTCGAAGCCGCCGAGATCCTTGGCAATGTCGAACGGACGCTCGGCGATCATGTAGTGCTTGCGCACGTCGCCGGCCGAGGTGCCGTTGCCGGAGATCCACAGCAGGCGCACCAGGCTGACCACGCGGCCATCACCGGCGCGGTATTCCAGCACCAGTGCGGTCCAGGTCGCGCCCTTGCGCAGGTACTGGGTGGCGATTTCGCCGGTGCCACTGTCCTGCTGGTCGGCCCACGCGCCACGCACGTAGGACACCAGGTTGCGGTCGCGGCCACTGCGCTCGGCTTCACGCGCGGCGGCGTTGAAGTCGACGATGGCCGGCGGCGTCAGCAGCGCGGACATGGCATCGAGCAGGGTCGATTTGCCCGAGCCGGAACGGCCGACGAACAGGAAACCGCGCTCGGCGATCGGCACTTCGGTCAGGCCGTTGAAGGTGCCCCAGTTGTGCACCTGCAGGCGGCGCATGCGGAACTGCTGCAGGCGCGGGTCCGGCAGGCCTTCGTTGAACAGGGCGGGGGTGTGCTTGGAGATAGCCATGCGATGGTCGGGTCTCTCAGGCCTCGGCGGCCGGGGTTTCGCGCAGCTGGCGGTAGACCGCCGAAAGCTGGGACACGTCTTCGGCGGAGAACAGCAGCTTCAGCGCCGGCGAGACTTCGTGGCGGTCTTCCTGGCCGCTGAGGCGGGTCAGGATGTGGTTGTCCTTCATCTTCTGCACCGCCGAAGCGACACGGCGGTTGAAGCCGGCGCGATCGGTGGACAGGTTCTTTTCGTAGATGGCCAGCGCTTCGGCCATCTCGGCGTCGGCGACCACCGCGCGGTTGCCACGCGCATCGGCCTCGGCCAACTGCTGGCGCAGGAACAGCAGCAGCACCGAATCAATGAAGGTCAGCGGCGAGGTGCGCAGCAGCACCGGCGCATCAACATCTTCGGTATCGGCCTGGCGGGTGAAGGCCACGCCGCTGTCACGGTCGAGCACCAGTTCCAGGAACAGGTCCGCCAGCGACGAACGGATGGCCGCCTCGCTGCGGATCAGCGCCGGCCACAGCTTGGCGTGGCGCAGCTGGTCGATGCTGGGGCCGATCAGCAGCTGGCACAGCGCGCGACGCGCATCCAGCGGCAGCCGCCCGGTATCGCCGAGGTAGTACACGTCGTTGCCACGGCGGGGCTGCGCCACGGTCGCCACCGGCTCGGCCTCGTAGGCGTCTTCCGCCACGTCGGCCAGCGGTGCTTCGATGGGGTCTTCATGCCAGCTCATGGCGTCTCTCCTGGGTGAACCAAACCAGCGGGATGCGGGCACGACGGATCTGGCCGTCGCCACCACGCCATTCGGCAAGCTCCTGCTCGCCGGCGACCACGTTGCCGAAGCGCGTGCCCAGCGACAGGTAGCCGATGACGCTGCCGAGACCCTGCGGTGCTTCGCGCTGCGACAGGGCCTGGGCGATGCTGAGCCGCGGCTGCGCATCGAGCAGGTCGTGCAGGTCGCGGCGCAGGGTACGGAAGTCGATTTCGGATGACGCGACCAGATCGCCGACGCTTTCCAGGCTGATGGCCGCGGCGTCGTTGTACTCGACATTGCCATCGACCTGGGCACTGCGCGGATCGTGCAGCTTCCACTGCGACCACGAGCGCAGGCGGCTGGTGGTCAGCTGCAGATCGCGGCCGATGCCTCGCTGTGCGGGGAATTCGTCACGCAGTGCCAGCGCTTCGGACTGCGCCTGCTTCAGCAGCTGGTTGAGGCGGCGCTGCTCCAGATAGCCACGGCTCTGCACGAAGCCACGCAGGCTGCGCGCGAAGTTCTGCAGCACGTCGTGCACCTGCCCACCGCGTTCGAGCATGGTGCTGGTGAAGCCGCGCAGGAAGTTGCGTTCGTTGCGGTCCAGGCGGCGGGCAAAGCCGCGCGCCAGCACCGCTTCCAGCGCGGCATCGAGCTGGGCGCTCTGCTCGGCGTCGTTGAGCAGGCGCCAGAACGCCTGGAAGCTGCGGCCGGCATCGCTCTCGCCGATCACATCCACGCCTTCGAACAGCTGCGACAGCACATCGCCGCGCTCGCCCTCGTCGTCGATGATGCGTTCGCGGAAATCGCGGTTGAGCTGCTCGAAGTCGTCGCGCACGCGGCGGAAGTCCTCGGTCAGCTCGTCGGCCAGGCCGATGATCTGGCGCGCACGTTCCAGCGCGCGCTTGCCATCCAGCGCGATCACGCGGCCAGCGCCGACACGGGCGATTTCGGCGTCGATGCGGTCACGCTCGTCGCGCAGTGCCGACAGGCGTGCATCCGGATCGGACTCGGTCTGCGCGGCCAGCTGCGAGAGCTGTTCGATGACCAGTGCCAGCCGGCTTTCGGTGGCGGCCACGCGAGCCTGCTCGAGGCCGTCGGCGAAGCGGATCGCCTGCAGTGCCGCGGTCGACAGTTCGTACTGCTCCTGGTCGGCACCTTCGGGCAGGCGACGTTCCAGCCAGCCCTGGGCCAGCCAGTGCGCGATGTAGGCCTGCGCGGTACGCGGCAGGTCGCGCGACAGTTCGTCGCCGTTGAGCTGGTCCAGCGCGCGTTGCAGGCGCTCGTTGAGCACCGACGACGACAGCGTGCGCTCGCCGTCCATCAGCAGCCCCTGCAGCAGGCCGATGATTTCCGGGGCGTGGTCGGCGGCAAGCAGCTTCCATTGAGGCTGTTCGCGCAGATGGCGGTAACGGGAGATGCGTTCGCGATGCTTCATGCAGCGAAAGGAGTCATGAGGGCTGGCGGGGACGAGCAGCCACGCACGGCGGCCGCGCGGGCAGCCGTGGGCATGCCGGCCCGCAGGGGCCGGCGGAGTGCGGGCAAGCGGCTCAGCGCTTGCCGCCCACTTCGATGAAGCGCAGGAACTCGGCGCGGGTACGCGCGTCGTCGCGGAAGCTGCCCAGCATCTTGGAGGTGACCATGCTGACGCCGCGCTTGTGGATGCCGCGGGTGGTCATGCATTCGTGGGCGCCTTCGACAACCACGCCGACGCCGATCGGCTGCAGCACATCCTGGATGCACTGGGCGATCTGCGCGGTCATCTTCTCCTGCACCTGGAAACGGCGGGCGTAGGCTTCGACGACGCGGGCCAGCTTGCTGATGCCCACCACCTTGCCGGCCGGCAGGTAGCCGACGTGCACGCGGCCGATGATCGGCGCCATGTGGTGTTCGCAGTGGCTTTCGTACTCGATGTCACGCAGGACGATCAGTTCGTCATAGCCGGCCACTTCCTCGAAGGTCCGCTCCATGTAGGCGCGCGGATCGTCGCGGTAACCGCTGAACCAGTCGCCATAGGCTTCGGCGACGCGGCGGGGGGTATCCAGCAGGCCTTCACGGGACGGGTCCTCACCGGCCCAGCGCAGCAGGGTGCGCACGGCATCCTCGGCCTGGTCCTGGGTCACGTCGCCCTGCGGGGCGGCCTTTTCGTTGTTCTTGCTCATTGCGTACAGCGTCCCGAACGGGGGGCGAGCATCGTACCCGACCGGGGGGTGGGTCGTCCTGTTGGGACGGTTCATCGGGGGGTTCTTGCGGCGCCTCATGGCTGCTGAGCGAGAGGGGGAGGGGCAGGCCAGGCAGGACACGCCGCAAGTACGTCCCTGTAGGCTCGGCCACGGCATCCATGCCGTGGACGGTCCTGCCCGGCCTGCCCCTCCCCCTCTCCGACAATTTCTCGCGGGCGCGGTCGGACCGCCCGAAAGCGGGGTCAAAAGCTGGGGTTCATGGCTTCGGAAACGGCGCGCCGCTGCTGTGGTGTCTTCTGCATTGGTGGGTGCGGACCTTGGTCCGCACTGCATCTGCTTCTGCCTTTAAAGAGCCAACCCACCGCGCTCGCGGGATGTGGCGGAGGGCCGGACGGGGCACGGCCGTGAGGCGCATGGATGCGCCGATCGAGCTTACATGGGTGAGGGCGCTTAGCTTGCGAAGCCCCGGAGGGGTACTTGCAGCGTGCCCTGCCCCGTCCGGCCCTCCGCCACCCCAGCCGATAGCCAGCAGGCGCAACGCTTTCCTCACTACACCCCGCCCATTCATAAAAAACCATTGATAGGAATGAAATTAGTAGTATCCTATCTATCTCTTATGGACCGACCCCTCGACGAGCGCACCGTGCTGCAGATGCAGCTCAGCTCCGGCCTGCTTTACGCAGGGCGGCAGTGGCAGCGCCTGGCCGACAGCCGGCTCGGCAGCTACGGCATCTCCACCGCCTGCACCATGCCCCTGCTGATGATCGGCCGCTCCGGCGGTGGCATCCGCCAGGTGGCGCTGGCCCAGCAGCTGGGCATGGAGGGTCCCTCCCTGGTGCGCCTGCTGGACAAGCTGTGCGCCAGCGACCTGGTCCGCCGCGAGAGCGACGCCAGCGACCGCCGCGCCAACCTGCTGTGGCTGACCGATGCGGGCCATGCGCTTGTCAGCGAGCTGGAAGACCAGTTGATCGGCCTGCGCCAGGACGTGTTCGGCGAGCTTTCCATGGATGAACTGCACGCCGTGCTGAAGGCATGGCGCCTGCTGGCCGAGGCCGCCGACCGCATCACGTAAGACCGCTGCCCCCGAACACCGCCGCTGCCGTGCACACGCCAGCGGCTTTTGCCCGTTGCCGTTGTTCTGTTGTCCCTCCCCTCCCCCTCCTCGCCCCCGCCCCTACCAATGCCCGGTGAATTCAGTCTCCACGGAGTGTTCGTCCCGACCCTGCTCGGGTTGATGTTGTTGGCCTATCTGGTCAACAGCGGCCTGCACGCGCTGCTGCAGCGTGCCGGCGCCTATCGCCATGTCTGGCACCCGGCGCTGTTCAACCTGGCGCTGTACGGGATCGTGCTTGGCCTGCTGTTCCACCTCCTGCGTTGGATGCAATCGTGAACAAGATCGTGAAGAAGACCCTGCCGGTGCTGCTCACCAGCGCAGCCGTGATCGTCGCCCTGCTGGTGCTGCGCCAGCTGTGGGTCTATTACATGGATGAGCCGTGGACCCGCGACGCCCACGTCGGTGCCGACGTGGTGCAGGTGGCGCCGGACGTGTCCGGGCTGGTGGAAACGGTGCAGGTGGCCGACAACCAGGCGGTGAAGAAGGGCGACCTGCTGTTCGTGGTCGACCGCGCCCGCTACCGCATCGCGCTGGAGCAGGCCCGCGCCAGCCTGGCCGAGCGCCAGGCCTCGGTGGCGCAGCTGCGCCGCGAAATCGGCCGTGACCGCAGCCTGCAGGACCTGGTCGCCGCCGAGGACGCCGAAGTGCGCCGCGCCAAGCTGCAGGCCGCACAGGCTGCGCTGGCCACCGCGCAGGCCGCGGTCGACCTGGCCGAGCTCAACCTGGGCCGCACCGAGGTGCGCGCGCCGGCCGATGGCCGCGTCAACGACCGCACCATGCGCGTGGGCGACTACGTGGTGGCCGGCAAGCCGGTGCTCGCGCTGTTGGACACCGGCTCGTTCCGCATCGATGGCTACTTCGAGGAAACCCGCCTGCGCGGCGTGGCCCCGGGGCAGAGCGTGGACATCCGCCTGATGGGCGAATCGGCACCGCTGCGCGGCCATGTCGAGAGCATCGCCGCCGGCATCGAAGACCGCTACCGCAGCAACGGCAGCAGCCTGCTGCCGAACGTGACCCCGGCCTTCGACTGGGTGCGATTGGCGCAGCGCATCCCGGTGCGCATCGCCATCGACGAAGTACCCAAGGGCGTGGAACTGATCGCCGGGCGCACCGCCACGGTGACCGTGGACACCGGCCGCCATCCGCACAACGACAAGGCCGGCACTTCGCCGACACAGGCGGGCCTGTGAACACCGCCCTGCCCCGTCTCGGCCTGATCGTCGCGCTGGCCAGCCTGGCCGCGTGCAGGACCGTCGGCCCGGACTATGCATTGCCGGAAGGCTCGGCGTTCAAGCGCCCGGAGGCCAATGCGGCCTTCATCGATACGCAGAACCCGCAGGTAGCCGCCAACCAGGCGCTGCCCGACCGCTGGTGGTCGCTGTACAACGACCCGGTACTGGACGGCCTGATCACCCGGGCACTGCGTGACAACGTGGAACTGAAGGCCGCCGATGCGCACCTTCGCCGTGCCGCAGCGGTGTACGAACAGGCACTGGACGCCGGCGGCTTCGAGTACGAGGCCGAGGCCGGCGTCAGCCGCGCGCAGCTGTCGGCCGAATCGTTCCTGCAGGAGCACGAACTGCCGGTGATCAACCTGGCCGATGGCAAGTTCGCGGTCAGCTACCAGTTCGACCTGTTCGGCAAGCTCAAGCGCGGCGCCGAAGCGGCGCGTGCCGACGAGCAGTCGGTCGCCGCAGCGCGCGACCTGGCCCAGGTCAGCGTGGTCGCGCAGGTCGCCGACAGCTACCTGGAAATCTGCCACGCCAACCACGAACTGCACGTGGCCGAGCATTCGCTGCAGCTGCAGCAGCGCAGCCGCACGGTCACCGAGCGCCTGATCGCGGCCGGACGCGGCACGCCACCGGAGCTGGCCCGCGCCAATGCCCAGGTCGCGCTGCTGGAAGCTGCACTGCCGCCGCTGCATGCGCAGCGCTCGGCAGCTGCCTATTCACTGGCCGCCCTGCTGGGCCAGACCCCGGGGCAGCTGCCGGCCGGCGTGATCGACTGTGCGCATGCCCCCGGCCTGGCGCAGCCGCTGCCGGTCGGTGATGGCCGCGCGCTGCTGCAGCGCCGCCCGGACGTGCGCCAGGCCGAGCGCAAGCTGGCTTCGGCCACGGCACGGATTGGCGTCGCCACTGCCGAGCTGTACCCTGACATCCGCTTGGGGGCCTCGCTCGGTGCCGCCGGCCTGCTGGAGGATTTCGGCACGCCGATGACCCAGCAGTGGTCGATCGGCCCGTTGATCTCGTGGACGCTGCCGTCGTCCGGCACGCACGCACGCATCCACGCTGCCGAAGCGGGTGCCGATGCGGCCCTGGCCGAGTTCGACCACACGGTGCTGCAAGCACTGCGCGAGACCCAGACCGCGCTGGACCGCTATGCGCAGGATCTGCGGCGGCTGCAGTCGCTGCGCATCGCGCAGGAGCAGGCCGCGCTGGCCGCCGAGCAGAACCGCCGGCTTTACCAGGGTGGCCGTACGCCCTATCTGTCCAGCCTGGATGCCGACCGCAGCCTGGCCACCAGCGACGCCACCCTGGCCGCCGCCGAAGCGCAGGTCTCGCGCGACCAGATCCACCTGTTCCTGGTTCTGGGTGGCGGCTGGCAGGCCAGTGCCGCCGCGTCCAACGCCACCACTGCCGCGAAGTAAGCCATGAACGCGCTGACCGACCGCCAGGCCTGGCTGTTCTCGATCAAGACCTACCTGGCCGCGGTGGCCGCGCTGTACATCGCCATGGCCGGCAACCTGTCGCGCCCGTACTGGGCGATGGGCACGGTGTACATCGTCAGCCAGCCGCTGCTGGGCCCAACCCGGGCCAAGGGCGTGTACCGCATCGTTGGCACCCTCGTGGCCGGCCTGGCCACCCTGCTGGTGCTGCCGGCGCTGGTGGAAACGCCACTGGTGCTGAGCGCGGCGATGTCGATCTGGCTGGCCGGCTGCCTGTTCATGGCCCTGCTCAACCGCGGGCCGCGCGGCTACGCGTTCCTGCTGGCCGGCTACACCACCGCCTTCATCGGCTTCCCGGCAGTGACCTCGCCGGAAACCATCTTCGACACGGTGGTAGCACGCAGCGAGGAGATCATCCTCGGCACGGTGGTGGCAGTGCTGTTTGCTTCGCTGCTGTTCCCGGCCTCGGTACGCCCGATGCTGCGCGCCCGCATCGGCAACTGGATGGAGGACGCCGCGCAGTGGTGCCGGCAGATCCTTGAACGTGGCCGCGCGCATGCGCCGCGCAACCGCCTCGCCGCCGACCTGGTGCAGTTCGAGGCGCTGATCGAGTTCCTGCGCCGCGATGATCCGCGCCATGCCGGTTCGGCGGTGTCGATGGAGCGCCTGCGCGAGCGCATGCTGCTGCTGTTGCCGGTGCTGTCCTCGATCGCCGATCGCCTGAGTGCGCTGCGCAGCGACGGCCAGGCCCTGCCGGAAGGGCTGCCGGCACTGGTGGACGATATCCATGACTGGCTGGATGGCCCGACCAACGCCAGCGAGTACGCCCGCCTGCGCGCGCGCATCAGCGCACTGAAGCCGCAGGTGGACCGCGACCTGCAGCACCTGCAGCTGGCCAGCCTGCTGCTACGCCTGGAGGAACTGGTCGACCTGTGGCAGGACTGCCGCACCCTGCAGCACGCGATCGACCACGGCACCGCGCCGCTGGACCGCGCGCACTACCGCATCCGCACCGAGCGCGTCGCCGCCGACAAGCACGTCGACTACGGCATGGCGCTGTTCTCCGCGCTCAGTGCCGGCGTGGCGCTGATGAGCTACTGCGTGCTGTGGATCGCGCTGGGTTGGGAAGGCGGTGGCAACGGCGCGATGATGGCCGCAGTGACCGCCGCGTTCTTCGCCGCACAGGACGATCCGGCACCGAGCATGGTGTCGTTCCTGGTGTGGGCGATGGTCGCCTCGGTGGTGGCCGGCGTGTACCTGTTCGGCGTGTTCCCGGCGGTGCACGACTTCGGCCTGCTGGCACTGGTGCTGGCGGTGGCGTTCCTGCCCCTGGGGCTGATGCTGCACCACCCCAAGAGCGCGCTGTTCGCGCTGCCGCTGACGGTGAACCTGGCCGCACTGTTGAGCCTGCAGAACACCTACAGCGCCAACATCCAGACCTTCCTCAATTCGTCGATCGCGATGTTCATCGGCATTGGCTTTGCGGTGGTGATGACCCGCCTGTTCCGTTCGGTGGGTGCCGAGTGGACCGCGCGCCGGTTGGTGCGGCAGGGCTGGACCACACTGGCCGAAGCCGCCGAAGGCCGTGGCCAGCAGGACCGCCAGCGCTTCGCCGCACGCATGCTCGACCTGCTGGGCCTGCTCGCACCGCGCCTGGCGGCCACGCCGGAGGGCAGCGACATCGCCTCGGTGGACATGCTCAATGAGGCGCGCATCGGCCTGAACATCCTGCAGCTGCGCCGCGCACGGCTGGAACTGCCCGAGCGCAGCCGCGAGGCAGTCGAGCACATTCTTGAAGAGATCGCCGTGCACTACCGCCGGCAGATTGCCGCGCGCAAACCGATTGTGGCCGCCGAAGCGCTGCGCGAGCGGCTGGATACCTCGCTGGGCCGGGTGGGCAGCGTTGCGGCCTGCAAGGCCCGCGATGAAGCCCTGATGGGTCTGATCGGCCTGCGCTTCGCGCTGTTCCCGGAGGCGAAGGCATTGGCGCCGGGGTTGGCGATGAGCGCGGCCGCGCAGCCGTAGCGCGATACCCTGTGCGTCCACAGACCCCGTTGCCGAGGTCGGATCCTTCGCCCCGGGCGAAGGCTCTGCCCCCTGCTCTGCACAGGAAGCTCCAATGAGTTACGACATGATGGTGTTCGAGGCCAGCGCCGCTCCACGTGAAGCGGCGGCCTTCATCGCCTGGTTCGAGAAGCAGACGCAGTGGAACGAGCGCCACGAGTACGACGACCCGGCGGTCAGCAGCCCGGCGCTGCAGGCGTGGTTCGCGGAGATGGCACAGGACTTCCCGCCACTGAATGGGCCGCTGAGCAACGACGATGACGACCGTGACGAGGTGACCGAGTACAGCATCGGTCAGCAGGTGATCTACGGCGCCTTCGCGTACTCGGTGGCCGAACGTGCGCATGGCCGCGTGCAGGACCTGGCCGAGACGCACGGCGTGGGGTTCTTCGATGTGAGTGCCGATGAAGTGGCGATCGTGTTCCCTGATGGGTTGGTACTGATCGCTGAATGACGCCGGGTCACAGCCCTCCCGGAGGGAGGGCTGTGACCCGGAGCATGTGTGCCTCGGCGACGAGGATCAGAGCCCGTTCCCGGTGGGAACGGGATCCGACCCCGATTCAGAACAACTGGCCCTGCACCGTGGGCTGTTCGATGCGCATCGGTTGTTCGGCGACCGTTTCCACACCCAGCCGCCAGGCCAGGCCACCCAGCCGGCTGGCGTGGCGCTTCAACGCCGCCTGCAGCACGTCAGCGCCGCCCGCCACATGCAGCACCTGGCGGGCGCGGGTCAGGCCGGTATAGACCAGTTCGCGTGACAGCACACGGCTGTCCTGGCGTGGCAGCTGCAACCACACTTCATCGAACTCCGAGCCCTGTGCCTTGTGCACGGTCATCGCGAAGGCGCTTTCGTGAGCGGGCAGTGCCGCCGGGTGGAAAGCACGTGGTTGTTCAACGGTGTCGCCGGGGAACCAGGCCACCATCGCGCCACTGCCATCGCGCAGGCAGATGCCGATATCGCCGTTGAACAGGCGGTGCCGGTAGCTGTTCTCGGTGACCAGCAGCAGGCGGCCCTGGAAGTAGCCCGGGGTGTTGCCGGCCAGCAGCTGTTCGATGCGGCTGTTGAGGCCGCGTGCACCCTGCGGGCCTTCGCGCAACGCGGTCAGCACGCGCAGGCGCCCAGCCTGCTGCAGGGCGAGCACTGGATCGGCCGCGTCGGCCAACGCGCGCCAATGGCCGAGCAGATGCTCGCGCTGGCCACGCAATGGATCGGCCTCACCTTCGTGGAAATGCACGCCAGCCAATGCACCGCCGCGCAGCAGCTGCAATGCGGCGGCGCTGTCGCCCTCGCGCACGGCATCGGCCAGCGGTGCCAGGTCCAGCGCATCGCTCTGCCGATAACCGCGCTGCAGCTGCACGCGGCGCCCGGCGAAGGCGCGTGGCACGGCCTGCGGCTGCAAGGTGGCCGGCGCCAGCAGGCCATGCAACGCCTGCGCGTCGTCGGCGCGGGTACCGATGCCATCACCGCTGGCGCGCAGGATCGCGCTGAGCACGTCGCCGGCCTCGACCGATGGCAACTGATCGGGATCGCCAAGCAGGATCAACCGGGTGCCGCTGGCAATCGCATCGACCAGCTTGGCCATCATCGGCAGATCGATCATCGAGGCTTCGTCGACCACCACAACATCCACCGGCAACGGATTGTCGGCGTGGTGGCGGAAGCGCGGTGAATCGGGAATCACCCCGAGCAGGCGATGCAGGGTGGTGCCGGTACTGGGCAACCCCGCGCACAGCGTCGGATCCAGGCCTTGTTCCTGCAGCCGTTGCACAGCCACCCGCAGGCTCTCGGCCATGCGCTCGGCGGCGCGACCGGTAGGCGCGGCCAACGCCACCTCGGGCAGCGGCAGGCCGGCATGCCGGGCCTGCGCGGCCAGCAGCAGCAACAGGCGCGCGATGGTGGTGGTCTTGCCGGTGCCGGGGCCGCCGGTGACCAGCGCCAGCGGATGGCGCAGGGCCACGCCGGCCGCGCGTGCCTGATGATCTTCACTGCCCGATGCCTGCGGGAACAGCTGCGCGAACAACGGCGCCAACGCCATCATGTCCGGTGCCGGCAGCGGATGCCGACCGATGCGCTGCAGCCCAACGGCCAACTGACGCTCGTACTCGCGGTAGCGGCGCAGGTAGAGCAGGCCGTTCTCCAGCACCAGCGGCGCATCCTCGGCAATGGCGTCGGCTTGCTCCGGTGTCGCTACCCACGGCGATGCACGCAGCTGTGCCAACCAGTCCTGCGCGGCAGGCCACTCAGGCACGCCTTCCAGCAACCGCTGCGGTTGTGCCGGATCGAACGCGGCGTGGCCCTGCGACACCGCCAGCGAGGCCAACGCGGCCGCCAGCGCCACGCTGTCCGGGGTGTCGTCGCGCAGCCGCTGCAGGCTGGTCGCCAACGCGTGATCGAGGGTACGCAGCTGGCCCTTCTGGTGCAGTTCCTTCAACAGGCTCATGCGCTGGCTCCGCGCGCACGCTCGGCCAGCTCGGCCTGGGCCTGTTCGCCACCGGCGAACAGCGCATCGAGTGCATCCACCAGCGCCAGCGGGAAGCGGTCCACATGCACGCCGTTGCCGGCAGCATCCAGGCCGCGGCAGAACAGGTAGCGGATGCCGCCCATGTCGCGCTCGTAGTCGTAGGCTGCGCCCAGGCGGAAGCGCAGCCAGCGATGCAGCGCCACGGTATAGATCAGCGCCTGCAGGTCGTACTCGCTATGGCGCATGGCAATGGCCAGCAGGTCCGGGCTGTAGCCGGGCAGGCGGTTGGATTTGTAGTCGAGCACGTACCAGCGCCCGTCGCGCACGTAGGTCAGGTCGATCATGCCGGTCATCAGCCCTTCCAGGCGGCGGCGCTGGCCGAAGCCCCGGCGCGCGCTGGAAACGCCGTGCGCATGCAGCACCTGCAGCAGCGCCGGTACCGTGGTCGGTTCGATGGCGAAATGGAAGTCGATTTCCGCGCGGCGCTCCCCTTCACCCAGGCTGTGCAGCGCACCGCCTTCGGGCAGCGGCACGGTGAGCGTGTGGCCCACCAGCGGCACCAGCACCGCCACGCCATCGTCCAGATCGACGTCGGCATAGCCCTCATCGTGCAGCGCCTTGTGCAGCACCTCGGCCTGGCCCTCGGGAGCTTCCAGGCCCGGTTGCCAGTCACCCCAGGCCGCGAAGTCGACGTTCTCCATCGCCTCATGCAGCACATTGCCGAAGCGACTGCCCATGAAACGCGGATCGACCGGTGTGCTGTCCTCGGCCGCCGCAGCGGGTTCCGGCAGCGCGGGCTCCAGCGGCAGTTCCGGGCCCGCGGGTTCATCGGCGGCCGGTGCCGGCAGCTCGGTGGCCGCCGCTTCGATATCGCTGCCCGCACCGGCATCGGCGTGGGCCAACTGGGTGAAGCTGTACACCCACCAGTCGTGCGGCACGCGCCGGGTCAGGGCACGCACTGCCGGAAGGTCACCTTCCACTTCGGCCGCCAACGGTGGCGGGGTGGCCGGAGCCTCGCTGTCGTCGATATGCACATCGGCGTGCACGCGCAGTGCCTGCAGGTCGCCCAGCAGCGGTGCCAGCCGCGTCCTGCCCAGGCCGGCCAGATCACCCACGGCGAGCCACAGCGCATGCTCGGCACGGGTCAGTCCCACATATAGCAGGCGCGCATCCTCGGCGCGCTGCTCGCGCTCACGCTGGCTGCTGGCCGCTTCCCAGGCCTCGTCCCTGTCCAGCTTCCAGTGCAGCTGGCGCTGGCCGCCGACGTGCACGGTGCAGTGCGATGCAGTGTTCGGTGCACCGCCGTCGATACCGACGAAGGGCAGGAACACCAGCGGGTACTCCAGGCCCTTGCTCTTGTGCAGGGTGATGATCTGCACGCGGCGCGCATCCGATTCCAGGCGCAGCAGCTGCTGCTCGTCATCCTGGTCGGCGCTGGCCATCTGGCCCTGCAGCCAGTCCAGCAGGCCGTGCATGCCCAGCGCCTGCGCCGAGGCTTCCTGCAACAGTTCGCCCAGCTGCAGGTAGTTGGTCAGGCGGCGCTCGCCATCGATCAGCGCCAGCAGGCGTTCACCCTGGGCGGCACAGACATCGGCAATCACCGCGAACGGACCGCCGCGCTGCCAGCGCTCACGCCAGTGCAGCAGCTGTGCCTGGAACTCGCGTTGCAGGTCGCCCTCGCGCTCCATCGCGGCAATCGCACTGGCCCGCTGGCCAAGCAGCACAGTGGCCAGCACCGCACGCAGGCGGCCTTCGTCGGCCGGCTGCAGCAACGCCAACAGCAACGCACGCAGATCACGCGCTTCGGGGGTGGCGAACAGGCTCTGCTTGCCCGCTGCCACGGCAGGAATGCCGACCGCGGCCAGCGCCCGTTGCACCAGCGTGGCCTCGCGATGCGAGCGCACCAGCACCGCGATGTCACCCGGCCGCACCGGATGACCACGCAGCACGGCCTTGCCGGCGCGGGCATCGACCAGAATCTGGTGGATCGCCGCCACGCAGGCCTGGGTCGCCGCCTCACGCGAAGCATCGGCACTCATCGCCTTGTCACCGCCACTGCGCAGTACACGCAGGGTCAGGCCCGCCACAGCATCGCCGTCGCGCAGGTAGTCCGCATCGCTGCGCACGCCACCGGGACGCACCGGCTCGAACTGGATGTCACGCTCGAGGAAGGCGTCTTCGCCACCGTTGTCGTACAGCGCCTGCAGCGCGCGCAGCACGGCCGGTCGCGAGCGGAAGTTCTGGTCCAGCACCGGCGCCTGCTGGGCCACCTGCTTGGCCTTCAGGTAGGTGTGGATGTCACCGCCGCGGAACCCGTAGATCGCCTGCTTGGGGTCGCCGATCAGGAACAGCGCCGGCACCAGGCCCAGCTCGCGTACCTCCGGCGAATCGCCGAACACGCTGTGGAAGATGCCCCACTGGCGATCATCGGTGTCCTGGAACTCGTCGACCAGCGCAATGCGGTACTGCGCGCGCAACTGCTTGACCAGCGCCAGCCGCTGCGGACCTTCCAGGGCCAGCGCCACGCCATCGATCAGGTCGTCGTAGGTCTGGACCCGGCGCGTGCGCTTCAGCGCCTGCAGGCGCTGCGTGGCTTCTTCGCGCAGGCGGTGCAGGAAATTCAGCGCAGTGCCGCGCAACCAGGCATCGCGTTCGGCCAGCAGCGCGACATAGCGCGCCAACGGCGCCTGCAGCGGCGACGACGGCGTGCGATCGGCGAATTTCTTGTTGGTCTTGTCAGCCAGCACCTCCGGCAGCAGTGCCGGCAGGCGCTCGCTGACCAGCAGCTCGCGCGGGTCGCCGCGCTCGGCCCAGCCCAGCAGCTGCCGGCCCAGCGGGTGCAGCCAGCCCAACTTGTAGGACACACCGTTGAGCCACTTGTTGTCGACCGCATCGCAGAGGTCGATGAAGAACTGCTCGCCATGCTCGCGCACGCTTGCCGACAGTGCTTCCGCTGCCCTCTGCAATGCCGGGTGTGGATCGGCCAGCGCCACCGGCCGTGGCAACGGATGCAGCGGCGGCGCGCCCAGCAGCGCGCGCAGATCGGCGGCCAGCGCGTCCGGAGTGGACCACAGCCAGGTCAGCGGCTCCAACGTAGCCGGGTCATTGGCATGCACGCGCCACAGGTCGGCGGCCAGCTCTTCCAGCAACTCACGGTCGCTGGCCAGCAGCTCCGGCGGATCGAAGGTGTGGCCGCTTTCCAGCGCGTGCTCGCGCAGCACCCGGGTGCAGAAGCCATGGATGGTGAAGATGGACGCCAGGTCGATTTCGTCGGCGGCCACCTGCAGGCGGCGCTTCAGTGCGGCAGCGCTCTCGGTGCCCCCCTGCAGATGGCGCTGCAGCACCTCACGGGTCAGCCTCGTGTCCGGCGCTTCGCCCTCGGCCGGTTCCAGGTCGACCAGGCGCGCGGCCAGCGCCAGGCGCTCGCGGATGCGCTTGCGCAGTTCCTGGGTGGCGGCATCAGTGAAGGTCACCGCCAGGATCTGGCCGATGCGCAGGCCCTGCTCCACCACCAGGCGGGTGAACAGCGTGGCCAGCGTGAACGTCTTGCCTGTGCCGGCGCTGGCTTCGATCAGGCGGATGCCGTCCAGCGGCAGGGCCAGATAGGGGTCGCCGCTGAGAGATTCGATGCCGTCCTCGGCGATGGCGGTGCTCATGTGCCACGCCCCTGGCTCACGTCAACGCCAAAGGCACGGCCTTCGCGCAACGCACTGAAGACCACCTGGCTGTTGCGCAGCAGGTCGGCATAGCTGGCATCGGTAGCGAACGGGTCGGCACCACGCAGCAGCAGCTGCCAGGCGTCGCTGCTGGATTCCCCCCAGCTGCGGTCGCTGCCGTGCCATTGCTTCCAGCCTTCGCTGCGCTGTTTTTCTGTCGGCGCGTTGTACAGCACCCAACCGGTATACGGGGCGAAGCGCAGCGGCTCGCGCAGGCCGCGTTGGCGCAGCTGCAGCAGCGCGCGCAGCGCCGCGCGTGCAGCGGAGGCGCTCAATGCCGGCAGCACATGCGGGCCAGGACCGGCATCACCGCCATCGTGGAACTGCACCAGCGGCAACGCATCGCCGGCAGCGTTGGCCAGCAGCCAGTCCAGGCCCTGGCGGATCACCGCATTGCCATTGAGGGTACTGGCGCGCAGGCGCACCAGGCCTTCGGGATGACGATCAGCCACGCGGCCATGCAGGCGCACGCCGTCGATCTCCACCTCGTAACGACGGCTCTCCAGCGGTTCGCCCTGCATCCAGCCCAGCAATGCACTGGCATACGGGCGGGTCTTCAACTGCTCCACCTCGAACTGGCGCTCGCCCAACGGACCCGACGGCAGCAGGCCGCGCGCGCGCAGCCGCGGGTACAACGGCTCGGTATCGCCGCTGAGCGTGGCACGCACCACCGCCGCCTGTACGCTGCGCTTTTCCGGGCCGCGCGATGACAGCACCAGCGGTTCCAGGTCATCAACCTCCTCGGCGGCGTCGGCCAGGCGCAGGCCCAGCGACTGTGCGAGGAACTGCCCGGCCGGGTCGCACAGGAAACGGCGCAGGGTATCGAGCGTGACTTCGTCTTCCACCGCATCGTCGAGCGGCGGCGGCAACGGTGCGTCGAACCACGGCTGCAGGCCCCCGCGCTGGCCGGTGAGGCGACCGGCAGCCGGATGCCACTGCCGCCGATAGCTGAAGCGGCGTGGATCGCCATCACCGAACGCCGCCGGTGAGAACGGCTGCAATGCATGGCGCACGGTGAAGTCGCGGACCGCCGCAGGCGGATCCAGGTGATACGCGGCGGCGGCATCGATCAGTTCGCTGACCAGCACCGACGGCTCGCGCACGCTGCCATCGCGCGGGTCGGCGCCGAGATAGCTGAGGTAGAACACCTCCTGCGCGGCGGCGAACAGCTGCAGGAACAGGAAGCGGTCATCCTCGCGGGTGGAGCGGTCGCCCGGACGGCGACGCGGTGTGTCCAACTCGGCGGTGAGCTGGTTGAGACCGGCAGCCGGGTCACGACGCGGGAAGTCGCCATCATTGAGACCGAGCACGCAGATCACCCGGAACGGCAGCAGGCGCATCGGCACCATGCGGCCGAAACTGATGCCACCGGTCAGCAGCGGTGCGCGCGTATCGGCCTCGCCCAGCGCGCCGGCGAAGTGCGAACGCACCACCTCCGGTGGCACACCGTCTTCGAAACCGGCTTTGGCAGCATCGTCGGCGAACTGGTTGAGCAGCTTGCGCAGGCGCTCGAGGGCACGCTGGCTGTTGGGCGAGCTGGGTGCGTCCGGCAGCAGCGCGTCCAGCAGCGACAGCAGCCGCTGCCGCCACTGCGCCGGCGTAAGCAGCTCGCCGAGGCGACGCTGGTAGACCGCCAGCACGCGCAGCAGGCGCAGCAGCCTGTCCAGCGCTTCCAGCGCGCCGCCTTCCAGTTCGATCCACGGCGCCACGCCGGCCAGGTCAGCCTCGCTGCCGGTCGCGTGACCGAGCACCAGGCGGTCCAGTGCGAACTGCCAGGTGTAGGCGTCGTCGGCCGGCGCCTGGTGCTGGTTGCGGTGTTTCGCATCCAGGCCCCAGCGTGCACCGGCCTGCTGCAGCCAGCCATGCAGGCGATCGAAGTCCACCGCCTCCAGCCCGGCCGCTTCGGCCAGTGGCGCGCTGGCCAGCAGGTCCAGTACTTCATTCAGGCCAAAGCGCGAGACCGGCAGGCCCAGCAGGTGCACGAACACGTCGGCCAGCGGCTCGCCTGCGAGCGGACTGCTGTCGGCCAGCGCATAGGGAATGTGCTCGTCCTCGCCCCCGCGGCCGCCGAACACCGCTTCCAGGTACGGCACATAGGGATCGATGTCCGGCGCCAGCACCGCGATCTCGCGTGCCTGCAACGGCGGGTCGAAGCGCGGGTCCTGCAGCAGGCTGCGCAGCTGATCGTGCAGCACCTGCAGCTCGCGCAGCCGGGTATGGCAGGCATGCACCTGCAGGCTGGGATCGTCGCTGCGCAGCCCGTCGCGCAGCTCGCCCGAGGGCAGTGCGCGGCGGTGGAACAGATCGCGCTGCAGGCGATGCAGCAGGCTGTCGGACAGCCCCCCTTCGGCCAGGGTTGGCCGGGTGTCGTCCTCCGGATCGGAATAGGCCGCGATCTCGCCGGCCGGATGCACCACCTCGTAGCTGCCCAGCACCGCCATGAAATCGCGCCCCGCAGCGCCCCAGGCTTCCAGCAACCGGTTCTCGCCCGCGGCTTCACCGAAGGGATCCGGTGCACCGCTGCGCAGGCGCTCGGCCAGGGTCTGCAGGTCGCCCCAGTACGACTGCACGGGGGTGGGCATATAGAAGTGCAGCTCGCCCACCCGCGCCTGGGTGGCCATCACCCGCAGCACGTCGGGTGAGATGTTGAGCGTCGCGAACGCCGAGATGCGCGGCGGCAGGCCCTGTGGCAACGGCTGGCCAGCGCCCTCGAAGCGATCCAGGTAGGCCTGGATGCGGCGGGCGCGGTAGTCATGGCCACCGGCGATGGTGCGCCACAGGATCGCCTGCGGGTCGGCCGGGTCGGCGCCGGCCTCCCAGCGCAGCAGCCAGTCGCGGCGCCAGGCCTGGTACTTCTCGAACACCGATGCCAGTTCACCGGCCAGTGCCCACGGCTTCAGCGCATCGCCGCCGGCAAGATAGGACTGCAGCGCACGCATCGGTGGCTGTGCCAGCAGCGCCGGGTCGCGCAGTGCCTGATACAGCTTCCAGTGCAGGCCGGCCGCGTCCAGGTCGTCGCGTTCACCCGGCACATTGGCGTTGAGCGCCCGGGCAACGAACTCGCCCGGGGTCAGGAACTCAAGGTTGGCGGCCACGCCATATTCGGCAGCGAGTGTCGCTTGCAGCCAACGCCGCATCGCCACCTGCGGGATCAGCACCACCTCCGGCGCGAGCAACGGCTGGCCCGGAACCGGCGCACGCACGTTGCGCGCCAGCAGCGCGGCCAGCACGTCCAGGGAGTTGGAATGGTAGAGGCGGAAATCGCTGCCCGGGTCACTCATCATGCACAGTGTGCAGCACGGCAGGCAGTATTCAATGGTCAGCCCATCGCCGGTACGGATTGTTCCGGGCTGCCGGCCGATTGTCCCGGCCTGGCTAGGGTCTTGCCGTGCCACAATACTGGACCGTCCAGTCTGCTTATGTTCAGCCGACGGGCCCGATCCTTCGATGTCTAAAAAACGTTAATGGTGCCCATGTCGGCTTCCACCTCCAGTCTGGTGCAGTTATCCAACGTCCGCATCGACCGGAGCGGGCGCACGATCCTGCGTGACGTGTCGCTGCAGGTGCCCAAGGGCAGCATCACGGCCGTGCTGGGTCCGTCCGGCAGCGGCAAGTCGACCCTGCTGGCGGCACTGACCGGCGAACTGCGTCCGGTCGCCGGCGAGGTCACCCTGTTCGGCAAGCCGATTCCGCATGACAGCGGCGCGCTGCTGGAAATGCGCAAGAGCGTGGGTGTACTGCTGCAGGGCAACGGCCTGCTGACCGATCTGACCGTGGCCGAAAACGTCGCGCTGCCGCTGCGCACGCATACCCGCCTGCCGACCGCCGTGCTGCGCCGCCTGGTGGAAATGAAGCTGCATGCGGTGGGCCTGCTGGCCGCTGCCGATGCCTGGCCGCGCGAACTGTCCGGCGGCATGGCGCGCCGCGTCGCGCTGGCCCGCGCGCTGGCACTGGATCCGCCGCTGATGATCTACGACGAGCCGCTGACCGGGCTGGACCCGATCGCCTCGGGGGTGATCATGAGCCTGATCCAGCGCCTCAACCACAGCCTCGGCCTGACCAGCATCATCGTCAGCCACCACGTGCACGAGACCCTGCCGATCTGCGACCAGGTCATCGCCATTGCCAATGGCGGCATCGTGTTCCAGGGCACGCCCGAGGCGCTGCAGTCCAGCCAGGACCCGCTGCTGCGGCAGTTCCTGCACGGCCAGCCCGATGGCCCCATTCCGTTCGATGCCGCGCCGCGCGCGAGGGTCGCCTGATGCCGTTCGTTCAAGCCACCCGCTCGCTGGGCCGTGCCGGCCTGTTCTCGCTGACCGTGCTGCGTGGTTCGCTGCCGACCCGTGATTTCCTGGCCGAGCTGACCCGCGAGATCTACAAGATCGGTGCGCGCTCGCTGCCGATCATCGCCGTCGGTGGTGCCTTCGTCGGCCTGGTGCTGACCCTGCAGGGCTACCGCACGCTGACCACCTTCGGTGCGGCCGACGCGCTGTCGACCCTGCTCGGCCTGTCGCTGTACCGCGAACTGGCACCGGTGCTGACCGCGCTGCTGTTCATCGGCCGCGCCGGCAGCTCGATCGCCGCCGAACTGGGCCTGATGCGCGCCACCGACCAGATCAAGGCACTGGAGCTGATGGCGATCGACCCGGTGGCCAAGGCCGTCGCGCCGCGCTTCTGGGCGGCGGTGCTGACCGTGCCGCTGCTGACCGGCATCTTCTGCTCGCTGGCGATCAGTGCCAGCTACTTCGAAGCGGTGCACGTGCTGGGCCTGGACAATGGCGTGTTCTGGTCGGCGCTGCGCAACAGCGTCGATTTCTGGGATGACTTCGGCGTGGCGATGCTGAAGTCGGCGATCTTCGGCGGCACCGCCGCACTGGTCGCCGCCTACGTTGGTTTCCACGCCGAGCCGACCATCGAGGGCACCTCGGTGGCGACCACCCGTGCGGTGGTCAACGCCTCGCTGCTGGTGCTGATGTTCAACTTCGTGCTGTCGGCAATGTTGTTCACCTAACCCCTCCACCGGCGGTGCGCATGCGCGCGCGGCCACCACGACTCGATCAGGTAATCCACATGGCCATCCGCGGTCCCAGACTCGAATTCTCTGTCGGCGCATTCCTGCTGCTGGCCCTGGCCTCGCTGATGGTGCTGGCCGTGGCCTCGACCAACCAGCGCTGGAGCTGGGGCAGCCAGGGCTACGAGCTGAAGGCGCGCTTCTCCCAGGTCGGCCAGCTGCGCAAGCAGGCGCCGGTGAAGATCGGCGGCGTCACCGTCGGCCAGGTCGCCTCGATCGACCTGGATCCGGTGAAGTTCGAATCCATCGTGACCCTGCGCATGGACAGCAAGGTCAAGGACCTGCCGGCGGACACCTCAGCCGGCATCTTCACCAGTGGTTTGCTGGGCGAGAGCTATATCGGTCTGCAGCCGGGCGGTGACCCGGACGTGCTCAAGGCCGGTGACGAGATCGTCTTCACCCAGCCGGCGGTTGACCTGATCCAGCTGGTCGGCAAGTACATGTTCAGTGGCGGCGCCGGTGGTGGCGCAGGCCAGAAGCCCAACGATGGCGCGCAGGCGCCTGCAACGGAACCGCAACCATGAAGATGAAACTGATCCCGGCCCTGCTCGCCTCGACGCTGCTGCTGGCCACGCCGTTCCTCGCCCAGGCCCAGGCCGCCGCCCCCGCCGCAGCCGCGACGCAGGGCCAGGCCGGCAAGGTGGTGATCGATGCCAGCACGCGCATCCTCACCACCCTGCAACAGCGCCGGAGCGAGTTCAGCAGCAACCCGGCCAGCCTGCGCAGCTACATCGACAGCGAATTGAACCGCACCTTCGACCGCGACTATGCGGCACGCCTGGTGCTGGGCCCGCACGCCCGCGGCGCCTCGGATGCCGACATCAAGCTGTTCGCCGATGCCATGGCCGACAGCCTGATGCAGCGCTACGGTTCGACCCTGCTCAACATCCAGGGCAAGCCGAGCTTCCGCCTGAAGGGTGAAAGCCCGTTGCCGGGCAATCGCGGCGTGCGCGTGAGTACCGAACTGGTGCGCGCCGGCAGCGAACCGACGCCGGTCGAGTACTGGATGCGCAACGTGAACGGCCAGTGGAAGATCTTCGACGTCAACATCGAAGGCATCTCCTACGTGCAGACCTTCCGCAACCAGTTCGATACCCCGCTGCGCCAGAAGGGCATCAAGCAGGTGGCCAGCGAACTGCACAGCGGCAGCATGCAGGCCGGGCCCGCGGGCAATGGCAAGTAACGCACTGGCGCTGCTGGAAGGCGACACCCTGCGCCTGCGCGGGGTGCTTGACCGTGCCGCGGTGATCGCACTGTGGCCGCAGCTGCAGGCCCTGCCGGCCAAGCTGGCACGGCTGGAGCTGGGCGAGGTCGAGCGCGTGGACAGCGCCGGCCTGGCCCTGCTGGCCGAACTGGCGGCCCGTGCACGCAAGGCGGGCCATGCGCTGGCCATTTCCGGCGCACCGGCCGGCTTCAACGAGCTGAGCGCAGCCTACCGGCTGTCGCCCGACCTGGATTTCAACGCTACTTCTGCTGCGAGCTGACATGAACGTCGTACGCACTTTCCCCCTGATCCTCCTGGCCACCGCCCTGACCGCCTGTGCCGGCAAGCCCGCGCGCAGCGATGCACCGGTCGCCAGCACCGTGGTTGCGCCCAGCCCTGCTGCCGAAGCGCCGGCCGCAACGGCCGATACCGGCGTGGTCGACGCTGCTCCGGTCACCCCCGTGGCCAACCCTGCGGCGCCCGCCACTTCGTCGCCGACGGCTGCGCCGCAGGGCGCAGCGGCCGGCCCACCGAAGGCCGCAGCGTCCACCGCCGCCGCCGGCGACGATGATTTCGACGCCCTGTATGGTGGCACCGGCAACACCGGCAGTGCGGCGGCCTACGATCCGTGGGAACCGTTCAACCGCAAGGTGCACACGTTCAACAATGCGGTCGACCGCGGCGTGGCCCGCCCGCTGGCCACCGCCTACACCCATGTGGTGCCGCGCTTCGCGCGTACCGGCGTCAGCAACTTCTTCAGCAACCTGCGCGCGCCGGTCACCATCACCAACCAGCTGCTGCAGGGCCGCGGTGCCGATGCGTGGGACAGCCTCGGCCGCTTCCTGATGAACAGCACGCTGGGCATCGGTGGCCTGTTCGATCCGGCCAGCAAGGCGATGGTGCCGCGTCGCAATGAAGACTTCGGCCAGACCCTGGGTGCCTGGGGCTGGCGTCGTTCGCGCTACGTGGAACTGCCATTCTTCGGCCCGCGTACCGTGCGCGATGTGTTCGGCCTGGCCGGTGACATCCCGTTGTCGCCGATGCGCCGCATCGAAGAAGACAAGATCCGCATCGGCCTGCAGGGCCTGCAGCTGGTCGATACCCGCGCGCAGCTGCTGGCGATCGACGATCTGCGCGACACCGCAGTGGACGAGTACGCCCTGGTCCGCGATGCCTGGATGCAGCGCCGCAACTACCAGATCGAGAACGATCTGCGCAGCAAGCGCGACCGCGGCCACGACGATGCCAATTCGCCGATCCCGGTCGATGCGATGCCGATGCCGCAGTGGACGCACTGAGTCCGGTCTGCAGCGCATGAAAAACCCCGCCTCGGCGGGGTTTTTCTTTTCCGGCGGGGTTCCTTTCCGGTAGGTGCCAACCTTGGTTGGCACGCGTTCCTCAGGCCGCCAGTGCCGCCTCGATGGCCTCGCGCAGGCGCGCATCATCGGCGGCCACATCCGGCGCAAAGCGGGCGACGACCTTGCCATCGCGGCCGACCAGGAACTTCTCGAAGTTCCACAGCACCGCCGGTGCCGGATGGATCGGGATCTCCTTGCTGGCCAGGCGCTCGCGCAGCGGGCCTTCACCGATCGACTGCGGCTGCGCAGCGGTCAGCTGCTGGTATAGCGGGTGGGTGTCCTCGCCAGCCACGCTGATCTTGGAGAACATCGGGAAACTGACATCGTAGGTGAGCTGGCAGAACTGCTGGATCTCGGCCTCGCTGCCCGGCTCCTGGCCGAGGAAGTTGTTTGCGGGGAAGCCCAGCACTTCCAGGCCCTGTGCATGCTTTTCCGCATACAGCGCCTGCAGGCCTTCGTACTGCGGGGTCAGGCCGCACTTGGAGGCAACGTTGACCAGCAGCAGCACCTTGCCCTGGTAGTCGGCAAGCGAGGACGGCTGGCCGTCGATGGTGGTGAGGGAAATGTCCTGGATCGGGGTGCTCACGCGGGGGCTCCGGCTACGGCGGGGAATGGCCCATCAGCATAGCGCCGCGCGATGCCGGTAGTGCCGGCCGCTGGCCGCTGGCCGCTGGCCGCTGGCCGGCGATCGTGCGACCGTTCGCAAGGGTTCATGAGGTTGCCGGCCAGCGGCCGGCACGACGATCAGTCCACGCAGATCGTGCCCTGCGCCTTGCCGTCATCGATGCGCTGGCGGCACCCGAAGTTCTGGCGGGCATCACGCTGGCAGGTACCGGACGCCACAGCACCGGGCGCCACCTCGCCCCCGGCCAGGCACTGGCCCGTGCAGTCACTCTTGCGGCTGCAGGTCTTGCCGGCGTCGGCATAGGGAATCACGCACTGCTCGCGCTGCAGCCGGCCGAGCCGCTGCAGGGCGCCACCGGCGGCCTGGCAGTCGACGTCACGTGCTTCGCGGTAGGCCTCGCTGGCTTCGGGTGTTGGCGTTGCCGTATCGGCGATCGGCGCGGCGCTGCTGCATGCGGCCAGCAACGCTGCCAGGACAAGAACGGCACAGGAGCGCAAGCGCATGGGGATACCCGCCACGGATACAGGGCGCCCAGCATAGCCAGGCGCGGGTGCAGAGGAAGTGTCAGCCCGCATTGCCGTCCTCGTCGTCCTCCGATGCGCCCAGCTGCTGCATCGGGTCGGGCGTCAGCTCCGGCGGCAGCGCGCGCTTGGCCTTGCTGCCCAGTTCGGCAAGCCGGCGGGCGCGGCTGATGGCCGACTGCGGCGAGTCGATCAGGCGATTGCGCGCATCGGCGTAGACCTTGGCGGCATCGTCCAGCTTGGTGCCCACGGCATTGAAATCCTTCAGGAACCCGGTCAATGCGTCCAGCACCAGACCGCCGGCCTCACTGATCTTCAGCGCCTGCTTCTGCACCTTGTCGCGCGTCCACAGGCGCTCGGCCACGCGCAGCAGCGCCATCAGGGTGTTGGGCGAGGCGAACACCACGCGGTTGTCGAAGGCGAACGCCTGCAGGCTGCCATCGGCGCCCAGTGCGGCCGACAACGCACCCTCGATGGGAACGAAGGCAATGGTGATGTCCAGTGTCTCGCTGCCCAGTGCCTTGGGATAGTTTTTGTCGCCCAGGTCCTTCACGTGCTGGCGCAGCGCAACCGCGTGCCGGCGCAGCGCATCTTCGGACTGCTCCGGGGTGGCGGCATTCATGGCTTCCTGCCAGGCGATCAGGTTCACCTTGCTGTCGATCACCACGCTGCGTTCGTCGGGGAACTGCACCACCACGTCCGGCCGCAGACGCGCACCGTCGTCATCCACGGCATGCTTCTGCCGCTGGTAGTGCACGCCCTCTTCCAGGCCCGATCCGCGCAGGACGTTGTCGAGCATCAGCTCGCCCCAGTCGCCGCGGACCTTGGCATTGCCCTTCAGTGCATTGGTCAACGCCGATGCCTGCGCGGCCATGTCCTGGTTGAGCGTCTTCAGTTCGCCCACCGCACCCAGCAGGCTGGCGCGCTGGCGCGCTTCCTCGCCATACAGGGTGTCGACGCGGGTGCGGAAATCACCCAGCTTGTCGGCGAACGGCTTGAGCAGCCCCTCGATATCCGCGCGCGACTGCACCGTCGCCTGCCGCACGTTCTTCTCGAACTGCTGTCCGCGTTCGTCGAACACCTTGCCCGCCAGTTCGGCGAAGGCGCCGGACAGCTTTTCCTTGGCGGTATCGAGATAGCTGCGCAGTTCGGCACTGGCCCGTTCGGAGTGCTGCAGATTGGCTACCGCGCGGGCATGTTCACCGTGCAGCTGCTGGTAGCGCTGCTGCGCCTGCTGCAGCTCGCTGCTGGTATCGGCAACGGCAGCGCGCGCCTGCGCCAGCGCCGCTTCACGTTCGGCCAGTTGTGCTTCGCGGCTGGCCGACAGCGCTGCTTCGCGCTCCACCCGGGCGGTCAGCGTGGTGACCGCCTGCGCGTGCTGCTGGCTGCGGCCTCGTTCGTTTTCCAGTTCCGCGCCCAGCGCATCGAGGCGGCCGCGCAGCTGGCCGGCATCGACCAGGGCGAGACGATGTTGTTCGCGTTCGCTGTCCAGCTGCCGCTGCAGATCGTCGGACGCTGCGTTACCAGGGGTGCGACGCCACAGCAGCAACAGTGCGACCAGGGTCGCCAGCAGCAGGACCACAGCCAGGATCATGAGGACTTCGATATTCATGCGATCAGTTTAGCCCCGCTGCGCTAGGCTGGGTCGGCCCGCCCCGGAAGCCCCCATGCTCGCTCTGTACGGAAAGCCCACCTCCATCAACGTACGCAAGGTGATGTGGCTGTGCGCCGGCCTCGACCTGCCACTTCACCACGAGCCAGAACCGCTGGCAGACCTGTTGGCCACATGGAACCCGAACCGGCAGGTGCCGGTCCTGCGCGATGGCGACTTCGTGCTGTGGGAGTCCAACAGCATCTGCCGCTACCTGGCCGTACGCGCTGGCCGTGACGACCTGCTGCCCGGTACGGCGCAGGGCCGCGCCCGGGTCGAGCAGTGGATGGACTGGCAGGCCAGCGACCTCAACAGCGCCTGGCGGCACGTGTTCATGGCGCGCGTGCGCCAGCATCCGGACTACCCGGACGATGCCCGCGCCGAGGCCAGCCTGGCGCAGTGGAACCGCTTGATGGGCGTGCTCGACACACAGTTGGCCGGTGGCCATTCGCACGTGGCGGGCAACACTTTCACTCTGGCCGACATCGTGCTCGGGCTGTCGACCCAACGCTGGCGCAGCACGCCTGGCACCAAACCGGCGCTGCCAAACCTCGCAGCATGGTTCGAACGCCTGCGGCAGCAGCCCGGTTTCTCCGCCCACGTCGACAACGGCGTGGCCTGAGGCAGGGGTCAGATCCCTTTTCCTTTGGGAAAGGGATCTGACCCCAAGGGTGCGGGAATGACCGGCCTTACCAGCCTTCCAGCACGATCTTGCCCTTGGCGCGGTGGCTCTCCAGCAGCGCGTGGGCGCGCCGCAGGTTGGCCGCGTCGATGCGTCCGAAGTGCTCGCCCAGCGTGGTCTGCAGCACGCCCGTGTCGATCAGCTCGGCCACCCGGTTCAACAGATCATGCTGGCGCTGCATGTCGGCGGTGCGGTACAGCGGCCGGGTGAACATCGATTCCCAGTGCAGTGACAACGCCTTGCGCTTGAGCGCCATCACATCGACCTGGCCGGGATCATCGATCAGCCCCAGCTGGCCCTGCGGCGCCAGCAGCTCGACGATCTGCGTGTAGTGCTGGTCGGAATGGGTCAGGCTGGCCACGTGCTGCACCTCGCTGATGCCCAGCCGTGCCAGTCCCTCGGCCAGCGGCAGGCTGTGGTCGATCACATGGTGTGCGCCCATTGCGTACGCCCAGTCCTGGGTATCCGGACGCGAGGCGGTGCCGATCACGGTCAGCTTGGTCAGCTTCCGCGCCAGCTGCACCAGGATCGAACCGACACCACCGGCCGCACCGATCACCAGCAGGGTCTGGCCTTCGCCACCGCCCTCGGGGATGCGCAGGCGGTCGAACAGCAGCTCCCATGCAGTGATCGCGGTCAGTGGCAGTGCGGCGGCGGCCGCATCATCGAGGCTGGCCGGCTTGCGGCCGACGCTGCGCTCGTCCACCAGCTGGTACTCGGCATTGCTGCCCGGGCGATCGATGACGCCGGCGTAGTAGACCGCATCGCCGGGCTGGAACAGGGTCACCTCGCTGCCCACCGCGTCGACGATGCCGACCGCATCCCAGCCCAGCACGCGCGGGCCGTCGGTGGCCACGCCGCGGCGGACCTTGGTGTCGACCGGGTTCACCGCCACCGCGCGTACCGCCACGCGCAGGTCACGCGGGCCGGGCTGCGGCAGCTCCAGTTCGATGTCGGTCAGGGCCCGGGGATCATCGATCGGCAGGCCGGCTTGGGTATAGGCAATGGCGCGCATGGCAGCGGTCCAGTGGGGAAGGAGGCGACAGGTTGCGCCGCGCGCGCTCCCGCAGAAAGGCGCAGAATCGGGCAGCACTTTCACTCTGGCAATGAAGATGATCCGCTTCGACGATCTGCAGCTGTTCGTCCGCACTGCCGCACTGGGCAGCTTCTCGCAGGCAGCCCGCGAGGCCGATCTGCTGCCTGGGCAGGTCGCCGCGGCGGTGGCGCGGCTGGAACGCGAGCTGGACCTGCGCCTGTTCGTGCGCACCACCCGCAGCCTGCGCCTGACCGGTGAGGGCGCGCTGTACCTGCCGTATGCGCAGGAGGTACTGGCCACCCTGCGCGAAGGCCAGGCGCGCGTGCAGGGCGAGGACACCGAGCTGCATGGCACCCTGCAGCTGTCGGCGCCGTCGGATTTCGGCCGCAACCTGCTGCTGCCCTGGCTGAGCGCGTTCCGCGCCGCGCACCCGCGGCTGCGCCTGCACCTGCGCCTGTCCGACGAAGTGGCCGATGTGTTCCGCGACCCGGTCGACGTGGCCATCCGCATCGGCCACTTCGACAACGCCAACTACGTCGCCCTGCCCCTGCTGGAAGGCAACCGGCGCGTACTCGCGGCCTCGCCCGGCTACCTGCAGCGACGCGGTACGCCCACGCGGCTGGACGAGCTGCGCGAGCACGATTGCCTGGTCTATCAGCTCAGTGGCCGCGCCTACGATCGCTGGTCGTTCGACGTCGAAGGACGCCGCAGCGTGATTCCGGTGCGCGGCCCGCTGGTCTGCGACGACGCCGACGTGGTGCGGCGCTGGGCCGTCGCCGGCGAAGGCATCACCTACAAGTCCTGGTTGGACCTGCGCGAGGACGTGCTGGCCGGGCGCCTGCAGCTGCTGCTGGACGGTGTCGGCAGCAGCATCCCACTGCAGCTGGTGTGCCCGCATCGCAAGCAGTTCTCACCCGCCGTGCGGCAACTGCACGCGCAGCTGCGCCAGCACCTGCAACCGCTGCTGTCCGGGATGCCGGTTGGCCCCACCGGCCCCCTGTCGCCCGCCGTGGCGCTGACCGACAATGGCGGTCCCCCGTAACAAGAGAACGCCGCCATGCCGTGGATGGGCATCCAGGACCTGTGGACGTTTCTGGTCGCCGTGCTGGTGTTTCTCGCCCTGCCCGGCCCCGGCACCTTCACCCTGCTGACCGCCACGGGCCGGGGTGGCGTGCGTGGCGGCTACACCGCGTTGGCCGGCCTGCTGGTCGGTGACCAGATCCTGATGTGGCTGGCGCTGGCCGGCGTGGCCGCGCTGCTCAAGGCCAACCCGCTGGTGTTCCACGCCGTGCAGTACCTGGGTGCGGCCTACCTGGTGTGGGTCGGCATCAGCCTGCTGCGCACGCCGAAGCACGAGGGCGGTGACGCCGGCCCGATCCGCATGCAGCCGGGCCGCTACTTCCAGCAGGCGATCCTGGTCAGCCTGCTCAATCCGAAGGCGATCCTGTTCTACATGGCCTTCCTGCCGTTGTTCATCGATCCGAAGGCGCATCAGGGCATCGCCACCTTCGCGGCGTTGGCCGGCATCATCCTGGTGGTCAGCATCGCCTACTGCTCGATGCTGATCGGGGTCGGCAACCTGGCCCGCCGCCGGTTGATCCAGCATCCGCGGGTCAGCGATGCACTGCGCCGGGTGGCCGGCCTGTTCCTGGTGGGGTTCGGCATCCGCTTGGGGCTGAACGGATGAACGGGCGGCTGCCACTGCTTGGCCTGACCCTGCTGCTGGCCGGTGCCGCCTCTGCCAACACCGTGCGGGACCATCGCTGCCTGACGGGCGGTCGCAACGACAGCATCCACCTGCTGTGGCGCTGGCTGGACGATGGCAGGGCCGACGTGCAGTACGCCGGGCAGCGCGGCCGCCTGCAACTGCAACAGGTGTCGCAGGAAACGACGGTGCTGGCCGAAGATCGCCCCTACCAGTTCGACAGTGTGTGGGAAGAACGCATCGATGGGCGCCTCAACGGCCGCTACCTGCTGAGCACACAGGGCGCACTGGTGCTGGATCTGAGCTACGAACGCGCCCGTGATGGCCATCGCACCCCCTTCCACGATGACAGCGCGGCGTGGCAGGAGGATGGCTGCCATTGGCCGGGCGTCGAGCCGCTGACCGTCGCGCCGGGCGGGCTCGACTGAGCCGACGCGACGTCCGCCAACCAGGGTTGGCGTCTACCAGGGCTGCGAATCATGCATTCCCGCGCGCAGGTGATCGATGAACACCCGCAGCTTGGGCGCCATCTGCTCACGCGCGGGGTAGTACAGGTGGAAGCCGGGGAATGGCGGCTGCCAGTCCTGCAGCACGCTCTGCAGTCGCCCAGCAGCGATGTCGTCGGCCATCAGCGAGGCGAAGCCCTGGGCCATGCCCAGCCCCGCCAGCACGGCGCGATGGGCGACGCCGGCATCGTTGAACACCAGCCGCCCGCGCACTTCCACGTCCAGATCGTGCCCTTCGCGGCTGAACTCCCAGGGCATCAGCCGGCCGTTGGCCAGGCGGTGCACGATGCAGGCGTGGCCCTGCAGGTCATGCGGGGTCTGCGGCATGCCATGGCGTTCGAAGTAGGCCGGCGTGGCCACCACCACCTGCCGCTCGGGTGGCCCGACCGGCACCGCGATCATGCCCTGTGCGAGTGATTCGCCCAGGCGGATGCCGGCGTCGAAGCCCTCGGCCACCAGATCGGTCAGCGCGGGGTCGACGCACAGTTCCACCTGCACCTGCGGGTAACGCGCAAGGAAATCGGGCAGCCGCGGCAGCACCATGCGATCGGCGACGATGCGCGGCAGGGTCACACGCAGCCGCCCGGCAGGCACCGAGCGCGCGCTGTCCAGTTCGGCAAAGGCCTGGTCAATCTGATCGAGGCCGCCGCGCACACGCTGCAGGAAACGCGCGCCGTGTTCGGTCAGGCTGACCCGCCGCGTGGTCCGCTGCAGCAGCCGCACGCCCATCCGCGCTTCCAGCGCGCGCACGCTCTGCGACAGCGCCGAGGTCGACACGCCCAGGGCATCGGCGGCGCGGGTAAAGCTGGCGTGCTCGGCCACGTGGACGAAGGCGACCACAGCGGTGAGGGGGACGGAAGCATCCATTGTGAAGCCATTCTTCAAGGTAAGTCCGGTGGTACGCAGTTTATCCACATGATCGAGAGGAGGAAGCTAAGCCCCACGCCGCCGCCCATCCGGGCACGGCGCTTCCCCCAAGGAGATCCGCATGAAGACCCGTACTCTCGGCCCCGCCGGCCCTACCGTGTCTGCCCTCGGCCTGGGCTGCATGGGCATGAGCGCCTACTACGGCGGCCGCGGCAGTGACGATGACGGCATTGCCGTCATCCGGCACGCGCTGGACCGTGGCGTGACCCTGCTCGATACCGCCGATGTGTATGGCCCGCACACCAATGAGGTGCTGGTCGGCCGCGCGATTGCCGGGCGCCGCAACCAGGTGTTCCTGGCCAGCAAGTTCGGCATCGGCCTGGACCCGACCGACCCGAAGGCGCGGCAGGTCAACGGCCACCCGGACTATGTGCAGGCCGCCTGCGAAGCCAGCCTGCGTCGGCTGGGCGTGGACCATATCGACCTGTATTACCAGCACCGCGTCGACCCCACCGTGCCGATCGAGGACACCGTAGGTGCGATGGCACGCCTGGTGGAACAGGGCAAGGTGCGCTGGCTGGGCCTGTCCGAGGCCTCGGCGGCCACCGTCCGCCGCGCCCATGCGGTGCACCCGATCACTGCGGTGCAGAGCGAGTACTCGCTGTGGTCGCGCGAGCCGGAGCAGAACGGGGTGCTGGCCACCACGGCGGAGCTGGGCATCGGCTTCGTGCCGTATTCGCCGCTGGGCCGTGGCTTCCTGACCGGCGCCATCCGCAGCCCGGATGACTTCGACGCCGATGATTACCGACGCACCTCGCCCCGCTTCGAAGGCGAAAACTTCCAGCGCAACCTGGCACTGGTGGACACCGTGCAGGCGCTGGCCGCCAAGCGTGGCATCGCCGCCTCGCAGCTGGCGCTGGCCTGGGTGCTGTCGCGCGGCAAGCACATCGTGCCGATCCCGGGCACGACGCGGCGGGCACGGCTGGACGAGAACCTCGCTGCGCTGCAGGTGGAGCTGGATGCGGCCACGCTGGATGCACTGGATGCGGCCTTCCCGCTGCATGCCGCTGCCGGTGACCGGTATTCGGTCAGTGGCATGGCCAACATCGAGCCGTAGCAGCGGCCGGGACGAACGCACATGGGTGGCTGCCGCCGGATTGTGCCGATTCCGGCAGCCCGCTCGCGGTGCAGCGCGCGGCGTGTCGGGTATGACCCCCGTCAGTGGTAATGCTGCGCTGCGTTCGGTCACACTCGGGGACTTGTCGTTCTTAGTCACCCCTTCCGAGGCCTGCATGTCCCTGTTCCGGCGCAAGTCCCTAGATTCCGTCACCGTCCACGAAGCCGGCAGGCGCCTGATCCCGACGCTCAGCTGGCCGCACCTGATCGCGCTGGGCATCGGTGCCATCGTCGGTACCGGCATCTACACGCTGATCGGCGTGGGTGCCAACCTGGCCGGTCCGGCCGTGCTGATCTCCTTCGCCATCGCCGGTGCGGTCTGCGCCTGTGCGGCGCTGTCCTACGCCGAGCTGTCGACGATGATGCCGGCCGCCGGCAGTGCCTACACCTACAGCTACAGCGCGCTGGGCGAGGTGTTCGCCTGGGTGGTGGGCTGGAGCCTGATCCTGGAGTACTCACTGGTGGTGAGTACGGTGGCGGTGGGCTGGTCCGGCTACTTCGTCGGCTTCCTCGAATGGGTCCACACCCAGTTCGGCTGGAACGTGCACCTGCCAGCCTGGCTCGCAGCCGGCCCGCACGTGGAAGGCGGCATGATCAACCTGCCGGCGATCGTCATCACCTGGCTGGTGGCCGGCATGCTGATGGCCGGCACCAAGGAAAGTGCCACCCTCAATGCCATCCTGGTGGTGTTCAAGCTGATCGCGCTGGCCATCTTCGTGGCCGTGGCCCTGCCCGCCTTCGACAGCGCCAACCTGCAGCCGTTCATGCCGTATGGCTTTGCCAAGTCGATGGGCCCTGATGGCGTCGAACACGGCGTAATGGCGGCGGCAGCGATCATCTTCTTCGCCTTCTACGGCTTCGATGCGATCTCCACCGCCGCCGAAGAAACCAAGAACCCGGGCCGCGACCTGTCGATCGGCATCATCGGCTCGATGATCGGCTGCACCATCGTCTACGTGCTGGTCGCGCTCGCGGCCGTTGGTGCGATGAGCTATGCGGTGTTCGGCCACAGCGCCGAGCCGCTGGCGCTGATCATGCGCCAGCTCGGCCATCCGACCGCGGCAATGGTGATCGGCGTGATCGCGATCATCGCGCTGCCGACCGTGCTGCTGGCCTTCCTGTACGGCCAGAGCCGCATCTTCTTCGTGATGAGCCGCGATGGCCTGCTGCCGCGTGGCCTGTCCAAGGTCAATGCGCGCACCGGCACGCCGGTGGCGACCACGCTGTTCACCGCGGTCGTGGTGTCGGCCCTGGCCGGCGTGGCACGCCTGGACGAGATCGCCGCGCTGGCCAACGCCGGCACCCTGGCTGCGTTCACTGCAGTGGGTGTCTGCCTGGTGGTGCTGCGCCTGCGCGAACCGAACCGCGAGCGCAGCTTCCGCACTCCGGCGGCCTTCGTGGTGGGCCCGCTGGCCGCACTGGGCTGCATCTATCTGTTCATCAGCCTGCCGCACACCACGCAGCTGTACTTCCTGCTGTGGAACGTGGTCGGCCTGGTGCTGTACTTCCTGTACAGCCGCCGCCACGCACTGATCGCGAAGTAAACGGATCACCGGTAGTGCCGGCCGCTGGCCGGCATTGCCCGTATCAACACGATGCGAGTTGCCGGCCAGCGGCCGGCACTACCGCAGGGCGTTTCACCCGCCCCGTTTTGCCGCGTAATCCTGCGCCTGGCGCATCACCCGCAGCAGGTTGCCGCCCCAGATGCCGGCAATCTGCTTCTCGGTATAGCCCTTGCGCAGCAGCCAGGCCGTGATCTTCGGCAGCTGGCTGACATCGGGCAGGTCACTCAGGCCACCGCCGCCATCCCAGTCCAGGCCGATGCCCACGTGCTCGGGGCCGACCACCTTGAGGATGTGCTCGAAGTGGGCGAAGAAATCGTCCAGGCTGGCATGGCGCACCGGATGTTCATGGTCCAGCGCCTGTTCGGCTTTCAGCAGGGCCACGCCCTGCTCGATGCCCATCCCTTCCCAGCCGCCCAGCTGCTTGCTCAGCGCTTCTTCGGCCTGCTTGCGCTCGGGCGTCTTCGCCGTGTCGATCAGGTAGCCGCCAAAGGCGTTCACCTGGATCACGCCACCGGCCTTGGCCAGCTTGCGCAGGCGCGCGTCATCCAGATTGCGCGGGTGGTCATACACGGCCTTGGCCGAGCTGTGCGACAGCACGAACGGCACCGGCATCATCGCCAGCAGGTCATCGAACACCGCGTCCGAGGCATGCGACTGATCGATCACGATGCCCAGCTTCACTGCCTGCCGTACCAGCTCCTTGCCGGCCGGGCTCAGGCCCTTCCACTCCGCGCCCTTGGGGTCGGTGGCCGAATCGGCGAACTCGTTGTTGGCGAAGTGCACGGTGCTGAGCAGGCGCAGGCCGGCACGGTGGTAGAACGAGAGCAGGCTCGGGTCTTCCACCAGCGGGCTGGCGTTTTCCATGCTGACGTAGACCACGCGCTTGCCGGCGGCCTTGATCCGCGCGGCATCATCGGCGGTCAGTGCCAGCGCGAAGCGCTCGGGATTGGCCGCCAGCATCTCTCGGATTTCCAGCAGTCGCTGCAGGCCGTGGTCACGCTCGGCCAGATGGGCGGCGGCGGTGCGGTCGCCCTGGTCGGTGTAGATCGCCCAGAAACCGCCGTCCAGCGCGCCCTCGACCATGCGCGGGTAATCGACCTGCGAAAGGGCGTTGCGGTCGTGGCGTTGCTCGATGTCGAAACCGCTGCGACCGAAGTTGGCCGGCGTATCCAGATGGCTGTCGAGCGTGACCAGGCGTTGCTGCAGGGTTTTGGCGCGGGCCAGTTCCTGCGCACTGAACTCGATGGCATGGGCCGACAGCGGCGCGCACAGCGCCACGGCAAGCACGACGGACAGCTGGCGCAACGAAGGCATGGGCGCTCACCGCGAATGGGAAGAGCCCGACCATAGCGCTGCGGCCACGCATTGGGTAGCGCCGGGCAGTGAATCATGTTCACTGCCCGGCGGCCAGCTTCCCGCGCATTGCGATGCGTTCGCAAGAATGGCGCCCCATTGATCAGGTGGCGCGGCTCGGCTCTACAGCAACAGACGGCTCAGTCCACCACGCGGCAGAACACGGCCTTGAGGTAACGCGATTCCTGCACGTGGGCCATGAACGGATGGTCCGGACCCGCACCAGCGACCTTCAGGATCTGGATCGTGCGGCCGGAGAAGTAGGCCGCGCGGCGCAGCATGTCGAGGAACTGGTCCTCGGCCACCAGGCCGGTGCACGAGAAGGTGGCGAACAGACCGCCCGGCTTGACCACGCCCAGCGCCAGCTTGTTCATGTCCAGGTACTTCTTCAGCGCGGTGATGACCTGGTCGCGGTCGCGGGTCATCTTCGCCGGGTCCAGGATCACCACATCGTACTGCTCACCGCGGTTGGCGGCGTCGCGCAGCCACGGGAAGATGTCGGACTGGACGAACTTCGGGCGCACGTTGTTCAGGCGCGAATTGCCCTTGGCGATCTGGATGACGTCCTCATCGATGTCGATGCCAACCACTTCGGTGGCCCCACGTGCAGCGGCATACACGGCGAAACCGCCGGTGTTGCAGCACAGGTCCAGCACGCTCTTGCCTTCCACCTGCTGGCTCAGCCACTCGCGGTTCTCGCGCTGGTCGGCGAAGAAACCGGTCTTGTGCGCACCGGCCGGGTCGGCGCGGAACTTGATGCCGTACTCGGTGATCACCGACGCTTCAGTGGTGGTGTTGCCGTGGAAATCGAAGCTTTCCTGCTTCTGCACGTGCTCGTCGGCGAAGCTGTGGAAGCGGCAGCCCGGGAACTGCTCGCGCAGGGCGTCGTAGATCCACTCACGGTGGCGGAACATGCCGGCGGCGAAGAATTCGACCACCACCAGGTCGCCGTAGCGATCCACCACCAGGCCGGACAGGCCGTCGCCCTCGCTGTGCACCACGCGCCAGGCGTCGGACACCGCGTCGAGCTTCAGCACCTCACGGCGCAGCGACACCGCCTGGGCGATCTTGCGCGAGAACCAGCCGGCATCCACCGGCACGTTCTGGTCGGTTTCAAGGATGCGCACGGCAATGCGCGAATGCCCGTTGTAGAACCCGCGGCCAATGAACTCGCCATCAATGCCGACCACGTCGACGATGGAACCGGGCTTGGGCCGGACGGTCGGCTTCTCGACCAGTTTCTGGAAGATCCACGGGTGGCTGGAGCGCCACGCGTTCTTGAGGCGGACAATCGGAAGGGGGGTATTCATCCACCTATTGTAAACCGGGCGCCGGGTCAGATCCCCGCAGGGGCTCTGACCCCGGCCGGCATGCCAGCCAAGGTTGGCATCTACCGGAGCGGGGACCCCGGCCACCCGGCATTTGACGGCGGCCCGGCCAGACGGCAGAATCGGCGCCAGAAGGGGAGTAGCTCCCAGACGTTGTCGCCGTCATTTCGAGCCCGCAGGCTCCGGTGCAACGGCAGTTCCAGCCGACTGGAACTGCGAGCGAGACCTTCGCCGTACTGGCGAAGCTCTGTCCCTGGATCCCCCCTCCCGATCCTCCGTTGCAGATCCTCGCCGTCCGGCCTGGCATTCATCTTTCCAACGGACATTCCCAATGCAGACGATCGGTAACGTGTGGTTGTGGGGCGGCTTCGCAGCGGTGGTGGTCATCGCCCTGCTGGTCGACCTCGTGTTGATGCGCCATGGTGGACCGCACAAGGTCACCTTCAAGGAGGCCCTGTGGTGGTCCATCGGCTGGGTCGCGCTGGCCCTGCTGTTCAACGCGGGCCTGTGGTACTACCTGAATGAGACCGCCGGCCAGGTTGTGGCCAACAAGGTCGGCCTCGAGTTCCTGACCGGCTACCTGGTCGAAAAGGCGCTGGCGGTCGACAACATCTTTGTCTTCCTGATGATCATGAGCTACTTCGCGGTGCCGGAGGAGCAGCGCCAGAAGGTGCTGATCATCGGCATCCTGGGTGCGATCGTGCTGCGTACGATCATGATCTTCGCCGGCAGCGTGCTGATCAGCCAGTTCCATTGGCTGCTCTACGTGTTCGGTGCCTTCCTGCTGTTCACCGGCTGGAAGATGTGGTTCGCCGCCGGCCAGGAGCCGGACCTGGAGACCAACCCGGCCCTGCGCTGGATGCGCAAGCACCTGCGCCTGCTGCCGGACTACGCCGGCAACGCGTTGAGCGTGAAACGCGATGGCGTGCGCTGGTTCACCCCGCTGTTCGCGGTGCTGATCCTGATCGCGGTCACCGACGTGATCTTCGCGGTGGACAGCATCCCGGCGATCTTCGCGATCACCACCGACCCGTTCATCGTGCTCACCTCCAACGTGTTCGCGGTGCTGGGCCTGCGTGCGATGTTCTTCCTGCTGGCCGGCATGGCCGACCGCTTCCACCTGCTGCCGTACGGCCTGGCGCTGGTGCTGGGCTTCATCGGCATCAAGATGATGATCATCGACCTGTTCAAGATCCCGACCCCGATCTCGCTGGGCGTGGTGGCGGTGATCATCGCCGCTACCGTGGTGTTGAGCCTGAAGTACCCGCCGAAGGAAGGCGAAGGCCAGGCCTGAGCCTGACCCGCTGGATGGCGCGGCCGGTGGGATTGTCCCGCCGGCCGTTTCCACTCTCCCGCGGCGGTGGCCTTGGTTTCGCACCAACCACCGCCATTGCTGAGGTATGAACAACAACGCGCCCCTGCCCGCTGGCGACGTGCCGGCCCCCCGCAATGACCGCTCGCGCATCCTGCGGGCGTTCAATGTCAGCTTGGCCGCCGTGCTGGTGCTGGTGGCCGTGTTCGCCCTGCAGGGCACGTTCGACTGGCGACCGTGGGCAGTCGCGCCGCTGGAAGCCAAGGGCCTGCTTGGCCTGATCGGCGGCCCGATGCTGCATGCCTCGGTCGAGCACATCGCCGCCAACAGCATCGCGATCCTGATCCTCGGCACGCTGGCCGGCAGCGTCTACCCGAAAGCCACCGTGCGCGCCCTGCCCCTGCTGTGGCTGGGCTCGGGCATCGGTGCGTGGATGCTGGGCAATCCGGGCAGCGTGCACCTGGGCGCCAGCGGCGTGACCCACGGCCTGATGTTCCTGCTGGCCAGCCTGGGCCTGCTGCGCCGCGATCGCGCGGCCATCGCCACCGGCCTGATCGGCATGCTGTTCTACGGCGGCATGCTGATGACCATCCTGCCGCACGCCGATGGTGTGTCCTGGCAGTCGCACATGGGCGGCGCCTTCGCCGGCATCATCGCTGCGCTGCTGTTCCGCAACGCCGACCCGCTGCCACCGCGCCCGCGCTACAGCTGGGAAGATGAAGAGGACGAGGTCGAGCCGCTGGCCGACGACGAGCTGGAACCGCCGTCACCGCAGCGCGTGCCGGTGCTGTGGCAGCCGCGCGAGGGCCAGGACTACGTGGTGATCCCGTTCCGCCGGCCGGACGAGCCGCGCGGTTGAGCGATGGTAGTGCCGGCCGCTGGCCGGCAACCTCATGAACCTTCGTTGGCAATCCTCGCGTTGCCGGCCAGCGGCCGGCACTACCGGGAGAATCAGTTCCCCGCCGTGCCCATCCCGTCCACCGCCTGCCGGCCCAGCGCCGGATCATCGGTGAAGAAGGCATCGATGCCGGTCGCCAGGTAGGCGCGCATCTCGGCGATCGAGCCTTCGACGTTGCGCGCGTTGTCCGCGCCCTTGCGCAGGTTGCTGGGCTGGAAGTGGTTTTCCGGGCGGAAGGTGTATGGAATCACCATCAGGCCGGCCGCGTGCGCATCATGTACCAGCGACGTCGGCGTACCCAGCGCGCCCTTGGCATCCAGCGGAATGATCGAACGCAGCTCGGGGCCGATGCCATCGGCGTAGCCGGCGATGTCCTTCAGCCCGGCCGGGGTCATCATCTGTGCGTAGGTCAGCGTGCCGCCGGCCTTGGCGATGTCGGCCGGCTGGGTATCGCCCTTCCACAGCAGCTGCAGCAGGCGGATGTTGCTGCCCCGCCCGATCTTGCCATGCAGGTAACGCAGGTTGGCGGTCTCGAACGACTGGATGGTGACTGGGCCGACGTTGGTGTACGCATTGCCACGCAGCGCCGCCAGCAGCTTGTCCTCCATCGGCAGGCCGATGGACTGGAAGTAGGTCGGGTGCTTGATCTCCGGCACCAGGCCGATGCCGCGGTTGGCGCGCCCGGCCTGCTGCACCAGGAAGGCCAGGATCTCGTCCAGGCTGGCGATGCGGAACTGGCCGTCGTAGGCGGTGCTGCGCAGTTCCGGCAGGCGCTCACGGGCGTACAGGGTCTTCAGCTCTGCCAAGGTGAAGTCTTCGGTGAACCAGCCGTCGACCTTCTGCCCGTCGATCACCTTGCTGGTGCGGCGGCTGGCGAACTCCGGATGCGAGGCGACGTCGGTGGTGCCACCGATCTCATTCTCGTGGCGGGCCACCATCACCCCGTCCTTGGTCATCACCAGGTCCGGTTCGATGTAGTCGGCGCCATCGGCGATGGCCTGCGCATACGAGGCCAGGGTGTGCTCGGGCAGCAGTGCGCTTGCCCCGCGATGGCCGTAGACCGACACCTTGGGTGCGGCCGGGGTGGAGGATTCAGCACTCATGGCCACCGATGGTGCCATGGCCAGCGACAACAGCAACGCACAACCCCACGACTTCACTGCGACTTCCCCAAGCGGTATGTGATGGGCGTCAGTATGAGGCGGCAATGTGACAGGTGGGGGAACTGGGGTCAGAGCCCCTTTGGGGATCTGACCCCGTGTTACTTCCCGATGCAGAAACTGGAGAAGATCCTTCCCAGCAGATCATCGGCACTCATCTGCCCGGTGATCTCGCCCAGCGCATCGTGGGCCAGCCGCAGTTCCTCGGCGGCCAGTTCCAGGTGCTCGTGGGCCAGCTCGCCATCGGCGCGCTGCGCATGTTCCTGCGCGCGTTCAATCGCATCCACGTGTCGCGTACGCGCAGAGAATTCGCCGTCCACCTGCTCGCCTGCCCCGGCGCTGGCGATGCTGCGCAGGCGCGCATGCAGATCTTCCAACCCGGCGCCGGTCGCAGCTGAAACAAACACGCGGTCCGGATCATCCAGCGCCGGCAGCACGTCCAGCAGATCCGACTTGTTGTGGATGTAGACCTTGTGCGGCACCGCCGCCACGGCCTCGCCCAGTGCCGCTTCGCCGGCCGCCGGATCGCGCGCATCCAGCACGATCAGCGCCAGGTCGGTGCGCTCGATTTCCACGTGGGCGCGGCGCATGCCTTCGCGTTCGATGGCGTCACCGCCGTCGCGAAGGCCGGCGGTGTCGACCAGGGTCAGCTCCAGGCCGTCCAGGCGGATGGTCTCGCGCAGGGTGTCGCGGGTGGTACCGGCGATGTCGGTGACGATGGCGCGCTCGCTGCCAGCCAGGGCATTGAGCAGTGAGCTCTTGCCGGCATTCGGCGGACCGATCAGCACCGCATGCAGGCCATCGCGCAGGCGGCGACCGCGTTCGGCGTCCCGCCGCAGCAGGGCCAGGTCGGCGCGTGCCTGCTCCAGGCCACGCCGCACCTGCGCGCCGCCGAGCGTGTCCAGCGGTTCGTCGGCGAAGTCGATGGCCGCTTCGACATGGATGCGCAGCAGCACCAGCTGTTCGATCACCGCGTCGATCCGGCGCGAGAACACACCATCCAGCGAACGGCGCGCCGCGCGTGCGGCGCGGTTGTCGCCGGCGGCGATCAGGTCGGCAATGGCCTCGGCCTGGGCGAGGTCGAGCTTGCCATTGAGAAACGCCCGTTCGCTGAACTCACCCGGTCGCGCCTGGCGCGCACCGAGCCCAATGCAGCGCGCGACCAGTTGCTGCAGCAGCACCGGGCTGCCGTGGCCCTGCAGTTCCACCACCTCTTCGCCGGTGAAGCTGTTCGGTGCCGGGAACCACAGCACGATGCCATCGTCGATGACTTCGCCATCAGCGTCGCGCAGGCGTGCGTAGTGCGCGTGGCGCGGGCGCAGTGCAGGCGCGCCCAGCGCATTGGCGATCGCCGCGGCACGCGGGCCGGACAGGCGCAGCAGACCAACCCCCCCGGCGCCGGGGGCACTGGCGATGGCCACGATGGTGTCGGTACGGATCGCGTCGCTCATGGCTCAGAGCTTCTCCAGCTGCGCGCGCGCCTGGGCCGCGCCGCTGCCCTGCGGCTGCAGCGCCAGGTAAGTCGTGTAGGCCTGCCTGGCCTTGGCCTTGTCGCCCGCGTTGAAGTAGGCATCGCCCAGGTTCAGATGGGCCACCGCGCGCGACGGGTCGATCTTCAAGGTGTTCTCCAGCCAGCGTGCGGCTTCCGCATAACGCTGCTGGCGGTAGTAGACGAAGCCGAGGTTGTTCGCAGCCTGGGCAAAGTCAGGGCGCAGCTTCAGCGCTTCGGCGAACTGCGCGGCCGCCTCGTCGTACTGCTTCTCGCGGTACAGCTGCAGGCCGCGGTCATTGGCCTGCTGCGCGCGCTGGCGGTCGGACGCCGGGCCGGCGGTGGGCACCACCAGCTTGGCCTTGCCGCCCTGCAGGTCGGCCACGGTCACCGGTGCCTGGCTGCCCTTGGCTTCGCTGGCGGCATCCACCTTGTTGTTCAGTGCAATCGCATCGGCGGTCAGCTGGCGCGTATCGGCGTTGAGGAATTCCTGGCTGTCCGGCACCTGGAACACGAACTCGCCCCCCTGCGAACCGGGCAGGCTGCCGAACGCCGGGGTCTGGTGCGAGACCGCCGATACGGCCGGCGCCACGTAGGCGGCCAGCTCGGTACCGGTGATCAGGCCGTCGCCGTTGAGGTCACCCTTGCCGGCCAGCGCCTGCAGCAGCACCCAGGTGAACACCGAGTGGCCGTTCGGGCCGGCATCGGCCACCTGCTGGTCGGCACCACCGGCGGTCAGCATCTGCCGCGCGCTGCGGCGGGCGTTCTCGCGCAGGAACGACGACGACGACGGGCCACCACGGGTCAGGCCCAGGCCGCTGTAGCAGGCATCCATTACGAACATCACATGCTTGGCCTGCATGCTTTCGGCGATGTTCTGGATGTCGGTCATCGCAATCGCGTCGGTGGCGAATTCCTTCGGATCCGAATCGACCGGAATGATGTAGCCGAGGTCGCGCCCGGAGGCGAGCTGGCGGGTCGCGCCATGGCCGGCGAAGAACACGAACACGCGGTCGTTCTTTCCGGTGCGGTCGTCGGCCAGGCGGTCGTGGAAGGCCGCGAGGATGTTGTTGCGGGTGGCCTGCTCGTTCTTCAGCACGATCACCTGCGAGGACGGGAAGCCGAACTGCCCGGTCAGGGTATCGGCCACCGCCTGGGCATCATGGCTGGCGTACTCCAGCTTCGGCCACTTGGCGTAGTTGTCGATGCCGACCACGATCGCCCACGACTTCTCGTAGCCGGTGGTGACCGTGGCGGCACCGGCATCACCCTTGCGCGCTCGTGCAACGGTGAAGTCGCGGCCGTTCCATCCGGCGAACTGGTAACCATCGGCAATCAGCCGATCGAGGATCTGCGGCAGCGCCTTCACCGCACGATCGTGGATGTCGTGGAACAGGATGATGCCGCGCTGTTCCTTGTTCACCTGGTCGAGTACGCGCTGTACGATCGATTCCGGCACCGGGTCGGCCCAGTCCATCGAGTCGATGTTCCACATGATCGACTTCAGCCCGGCTTCGTTGAGCAGCTGCAGGCCTTCGGCATTGCGCGCGCCATACGGGAAGCGGAACAGCGGTGCGCGCTTGCTGTCGACATCCTTCAGCAGCGTGTCGGTGTCCAGCACCTGCTGGCGCAGCGCGTCGCCGGTGGTGCGCGACAGCTGGGCGTGGGTCAGGCTGTGGTTGCCGACCGCATAGCCCTCTTCCATCAGGTTGCGGCTGATCTTCGCCATCGGGCCGAGGCTGACCTTGCCGTCGGCCTCGACCTTGCCCAGGTTGCGGCCCACTTCGAAGAACACGCCCGGCACATCGTAGCGCTTGAGGATGGCCACCACTTCATCGGTGTAGGCCTTGTGCGGACCGTCGTCGAAGGTCAGCACCACGGTCTTGGCCGGCAGGTCGCGTCCGAAGATCTCGCGGTCGCTGTCCTTCATCGACATCGGATACGGCTCGATCACGCCATAGTCGCGCAGGATCGCTTCGCGGCTGTAGTCCTTGTGCAGGTGGGCGATGTAGTCGTCCCACTTCTCGCGCTTCAGTTCGATGGCGCGGGTGCGCTCGAAACGGCTGAAGATGCGGGTCAGTTCCTGGTTGTAGTTGCGCTCGATCTCATCGAGCGCCTCCAGGTCCTCACCGATGCGCTGGTGCAGTTTCACCGCCGGCAGCGAGGAATCGGTGCCGACCCGCTCATGCAGATCACGCAACACTTCGCGGAAGGCCAGGCGGTCGGCGTCGAACAGCTCGGGCGCCGACTCGATGTAGTCCAGCACGGTGCCGAGGGTGGCGAAGCGCTGTGCGCTGGAACCGCGCAGCAAAGTGTCGAACTGCGCGGCGATGGCCGTGCGCTGTTCCAGGCCATCGTGGAACAGCTGTTGGCCCACGCGCGTGGAAGTGCCGCGGTCGGCGGCCGACTGCTGTTCCTCGTCGGCCAGCAGCACGATGATCCGGCGGTAACCGTCGAGCTGCTTCTGCAGCGCCGCCAGCAACGGCGCTGCGGCGGGATCGGCGGCGGCCGCGGCCTGCGCGCTCGGCTGGGTGACCGTGGTCGCCGGCGCCTTCGCGTCCTTGTCGCCGCAGCCGGCAACAACCAGCGTCAACAACAGCGAGGGCAGGAACAGGCGGAACGACGACGCACGCAGCATGGTGGACTCGAAGGTGGGAGGAACGATGTGCAGGCGATTCTAACGCCGCATGCGAAAAGCCCGCCTTGCGGCGGGCTTTTGCTGGGGTCAGCCGGCCAGCGGCCGGCTCTACCGATTACTTCTTCTTGACCGGGGCCGGAGCGGTGGTGGCCGGGACTGGCTCGCCGCCATGGCGCTTGGTCATCCACCACTGCTGCAGCAGGCCCAGGCCGCCGTTGACCACCCAGTACAGGACCAGGCCGGACGGCATGAAGGCCATCATGACGCCGAACACCAGCGGCATGAACTGCATCATCTTCTGCTGCATCGGGTCCATGCCCGGTGCCGGGGTCAGCTTCTGGGTGAACCACATCACTGCCACGTTGATCACCGGCAGGATGAAGTACGGGTCGCGCGCGGTCAGGTCCTGGATCCAGCCGAACCAGGGCGCCTGGCGCAGTTCGACCGATTCCACCAGCACCCAGTACAGGGCGAAGAAGATCGGCATCTGGATGAGAATCGGCAGGCAGCCGCCCATCGGATTGATCTTTTCCTTCTTGTACAGCTCCATCATCGCGGTCTGGAACTTCTGGCGGTCGTCGCCATAGCGTTCCTTCAGCTGCGCGATGCGCGGCTGGAAGCGGCGCATCTTGGCACCGCTCTTGTACTGGGTCGCCGACAGCGGGTACAGCACCAGCTTCAGCAGCACCACCAGGCCGACGATCGCCCAGCCCCAGTTGCCGACCAGCTTGTGCACCTGGTTCAGCACCCAGAACAGGCCCTGGCCGATCACCGCCATCATCGAGAAGCGGCTGTAGTCGACCACGCGGTCCAGGCCCGGCACGTCTTCCTTGGCGATCAGGTTGACCAGCTTCGGGCCGACCCACAGGCGGGCCTCGGTGCTGGTGGACTGGCCCGGGGCCACAGTGAAGGCCGGGCCACGCGCTTCGATCAGGTCACGACCGGCCACCTGCGACAGCACGTAGTGCGCGGTCTGGTCCTTCTGCGGGATCCAGGCGGTGAAGAAGTGGTGCTGCAGCATCGCCAGCCAGCCGCCGGTGATGTTCTGGTTCAGCGCGCCGTCGTCCAGATAATCCTTGAACGCACGACGCTGGTACTTCTTGTCGTTGTCGTACCAGGTGGCACCGTTGAAGCTGAAGGAATCCGGGTTGGTCATGCTCCGCGACAGGATGGTCGGGGTGCGGTCCAGGGTGCGGTAGACGTAGCCGTTCCACGGCGCGGCGCCGGCGTTGCTGACTTCGTCCTTGAAGCGCACGGCGTACTCGTTGCGCGAGACGGTCAGGGTGCGCTTGATGGTCACGCCGTTGTCGGCGGTCCACACGAACGGGATCTGCAGTTCGTTCTGGCCCTTGGCCAGCACGAAGTCCTTGGTGTCACCGACCAGCTTGAAGCCGTCGGCGCCGGGAACCGGGGTGTTCTTGTCTTCGCTGGCCCAGCCACTGATCGCGCTGTACGGATGCGCGGGGTCTTCGGTCAGCAGGCGTACCGGCGGGCTGCCTTCGTCCTTGGTCTGCGGGAACTGCAGCAGCTCGGCATCGAGCACGCGGCCGCCATCAAGCACCAGGCGCAGGACGTCGGTGGTGACGGTCACGCGCTGGCTGGCCGGGGTGGCACTGGCCTGGGCCTGCACAGCGGCCTGGCCCGGGGCGCCCGGGACCTGTGCACTGGGAATGCTGCCCGGGGCAGCGCCCGGAACACTCTGTGCGGCAGCCGGGGCCGACGTGGTCGTCGGTGCCGGGGTCGGAGCAGCCTTTTCACGGCTCCACTCCATCCACAGCAGCACGGCCACCATCAGCCAGGCAAAAATGAGGAATACGCGGGTCTGGTTCATCAGCGGACAGGCTCGGCGGGGCCGGGACGCGATGCCGGCTCGGTCAAAGAAGGAGTTGCGATGCCATCAGGCGGCGGCATTGTGCCGTCCACGCCCGGCGCGGGCAATGCACGCAGGCGACGCAGCAGGCGCAGGAAGGCCTGGCGGATCTCGTCGTTGCTGGCGGAACGCGCAGCACTACGAGCCACGACGACGAAGTCGCCTGGCTGGATTTCGGTACGTGTCTGACGCAGGATGTCGCGCAGGACGCGCTTGATCCGGTTACGCCCAACGGCGTTCGGATCAACCTTGCGGGAAACCGCCAGACCCAGCCTGGCCGGCCGGTCAGCCGGCAGCCAGTGCAGGGTCATCAGCGGATCGGACACACGGCGGGCGCCGTTGAAGACCGTTGAGTATTCGGCACGCGTGCGAACCCGCGCAGAGCGAGGGAATCGCTTGCGCGGGTCTGCAGTATTCACTGTCGAAGGGATTGCGTCTGCCGCGGGGTGCGGCATGGCAATCAGGCGCTCAGGACTTTGCGGCCCTTGGCGCGGCGACGCGACAGGATCTTGCGGCCGTCAGCGGTCTTCATACGGGCACGGAAGCCGTGGTCGCGCTTACGCTTGAGGTTGCTGGGCTGGTAGGTGCGCTTCGTGGCCATTGGGGGCCTCTCGTATGAATGGGACGGAAAGAACCGGAAATTCTAGAGAGGTACCCCGCCCCAAGTCAACCCCTGTCAGCTACGCGAATTCACTGGGCTGTGCAATAGCTGTGGATGTTTTTGTGAATAAGTAGGGGACAAGCATTCCGAAGGCGGGCGCTCGGTGGTAGTCTGAGCCATCCATTTCCCCCCTTTCCGGCCTGTGTTTGGGCGCCTTGTCGCGTCCATGCCCCGGCCACCGGACGATTATTGCT